>CAZQYO010000311.1:0-3478 GCA_964597415.1 uncultured Chitinophaga sp. | reverse complement strand
TTGGTTTTTAAATATAGATGACATAAATATCTCTGAATTAGACCCCCCACAGCTACCTTCTCTACAGCATTGAACGGAACATCGGTATCTGTCATAGACGGCTCTGATGAATTAATTGATAGCTGGACTTGGAACTGGGGCGATGGCAACACCGCCACCGGAAAGGACCCCGGCACCCACACTTACGCACAGCCGGGCACTTATATTATTTGTTTAAAGGTAACTAATCTGTCAGGAGCAGATTCCGTGTGCCACAGCATTATTATTTCAGGGATTAACGATATAGATGCTTCGGCCAATGTCTCTGTATATCCTAACCCTACGCACAACGTGGTGAATGTGTTTATGAGCGATGAATTAAAGAACCACTCTACGCTGGAGATAGTAAATGCCTTAGGGGAAACCGTTGCTAAGAGGGCTTCGAGCGGACAGTCTATTGAGAAGTTTGAGATGGATAAATTTGCTCCGGGGGTTTACTGCATCTGCATTACTGCCGAAGGAGTGAAGGCGATGAAGAAATTTGTTTATACCCGCTAACCACGCGCAATGGAATAAAAAAAGAAACCCCGGGATGGCTTCCGGGGTTTCCTTTTATTTTGCAGTGCATTTATAATTTTGTTTTTCGTAAGCATCTACCGATAATTTGAGTCCCGAAGTTCCGTCCGGAAAATCTTTAGAACAAAGTTCCTGAACGTCTCCACCGCCAAAATCACATACATAACACTTATTACAGGAGGACAAGCCGAATACGAAAGCACTAAAAAGAAACAATATGACCGTTGAACGCATGAGCTTACAGATTTTAAATTGGAACAAATTTGAAAGAAAGAATTGTATTTCCAAAATTTGCCGCATGAGGTCTCTCCAATTCATTGTCTGTTCGCTTGTTTTCTTCCTGTCCATTTCTTCTCCTGCTCTTGCTCAAATTCCCCAAGCCGAACCGAGTGATGCCTTACTCGCTAAAATTATGAATGGCATGAATGCCGTGATGAAGCCCTCTCCCGGTGCTTCGGCCACCGAGTTAGAACTGTATATTAAAACCGGAAGCGTGTATGAAAGTGATTCATTGTCCGGCATTAACAGCATGATAGATTATTTGCTTGGGAAAAGGGTAGAAACGGCTCTACGAAAAGGGAGCAATGGAATATCTACTTCTAATACTTCTAATACTTCCTTCTCCACCTTTAGCACATCCGAGCATACCGTGTTTCACTTCACCTGCTCTGAGGCAAACGTCCCCGCTTGTTTAAACTTGATAAGAGATAACATATTCCCTGTGACCATTACTAAACAGGAATTAGACTCTGCTATTGCTAATGCTTACCGGCAAATTGAAATTCACCGCAGCGATTATAGAAAGGTGTTTGAAGAGAAATTACTTCGCGAAGTGTTTCGTCAGGATTTTGACAAGATGAATCCAAACGGGAATCCTGCAAAATTCAAAAACATCAATCTGAACACTGCCAATGTTTTCTTTCACCGGTATTACGTGCCTAACAACAGCATACTGATTATAACGGGGAAATTCGACATTGATACTTTTCGCGATCAGTTTAATAAGGCATTTAGTTCCTTGCCCAAAAGTGAGTTTGATCCCGAAACCATTACCAAGATCATAGATTTCAGACCTATGGTGTACAACAATCAAGTGGTGGTGACGGATAACGCGGTCAGTGTTCCTGAGTTTCAAATTTGTTGGCAATTCCCCGGCACTTACTCCTATCAGGAAGGTAGCTATTACGCCTACCTGTTGAGTGCTATGCTCAACGATAAAAACAACTATCTGAATGTCATTGCTGCCAAGATGGGTTGCCGAAAACTTTCTTTCCAATACGAAGCCAATGAGTTTAGCGGCATACTCAAAGTGGTCTTAGTGCCCGATAAAAATCTTTTAGTGCCTACTTATCATTGGTTGATGGATCAAATGGCCAAGCTCAATCAAACCCTCGTTAACGAGTCTATGATAAATGCCGGCAAGGTCATTTTCAAACAGGAATATTTGAAACTTCGCAGCTCTAAAGAATACCCCTCTTGGATTGCCAAAAACTGGCCGTATAGTGATAATACCTATTTCCCCACATTGCTCGACAGTGTGATGAACACCGGAGAAAAAGGAATGCAGCGCTTTGTGGCCGAATACCTGATGGAAAACGCTCACGTAAGCGGATTGCTCATCAGTGAAGCTGACCGCACCGCACTGAATGTAGATTCTTCTTTTACAGAGGTGAGCGACAGCGTGGCCAATTACACCTTTACTTACCGGTCTAACATTACTGATTTAGAAGGAGCCGATAATCAGACCAAACTCCGAAACCTATTGCAATGGTTAAAGGCTAATACGGATGTCTCTATTAAAATAAATGGATTCTCCGATGTCGGGGAGTTTAATAAGGCTTTTGATTCTATCCCCACCTTCCGCAAAACAATGCCCGACTTGATTGCCAAAGGATACTTGCGACCCGAAATGATGCGCTCGCTTAAACTGATTAAATACCTAAACGATAACGGCATAGAGCAAAGCCGCTTATCCGGCACCAGTATGCCCCTCCACTCTTCTAACAAAAAAGAAGAAGAAGAAAACATGAAATGCACAATTATTCTCAGCAAAGCCCGAAAAATGGTATCGTTGCACGAGTATCACTACCATAAAAAAAGCGAAAACTAACTCCACCTTATACTAAAAACTCACCACAGCATTTGCCATGAAAACAAGTAAAACTCCAAATGAATCAGTCACCATAATGACAGAAATCGTATTGCCCAACGACACCAACACCTTGGGCAACCTGCGGGGCGGAAAAATTTTGCACTGGATGGACATTGCCTGTGCCATAGCCGCTGGCAAACATTCCAATGCCATAGTCGTCACCGCTTCGGTAGATAACGTGTCGTGGCAAAACCCCATCAAGTTGGGCGATGTGGTCACCATCCGAGCCAAAGTAACCCGCACTTTCAACACCTCCATCGAACTGAACTGCGAAGTGTGGGCAGAGAACCTCCCCTCACAAACCAAGTATAAGAGCAACGAAGCCTACTACACCTTTGTTGCATTAGACAGCAATGGCAAACCCAAAACCGTAATCCCTGTGGAACCGGAAACTGAAAAAGAAAAACAGCAATACGAAATGGCCATGCGCAGGCGCGAGTTACGCTTAGTATTAGCCGGAAGAATGAAAGCAGCCGATGCCAAAGAATTGAAAGCGCTGTTCTTTGAGAGTAAAGCAGTGGAGTAAGCCCATCTCACAGCAGTCCAAGCTCTCACAAAATCAATTTAAAATACTTCTTTCTCAACAGGGTCACCTGCGACAGACCCTACGGAGAAGAAATTTCCATTCGACATTCGCTATTCGAAATTCGTCATTCATTATTCTACACCGACTGCGCAATTCAACTCGCAATTGGCAATTCGCAATTCGCAATTTTCTCAATGCTCTTCATGCCCTTAATGGTTCAACTTGCCATCGTCCATTCGCACTCC
>CAZQYO010000310.1:0-3482 GCA_964597415.1 uncultured Chitinophaga sp. | reverse complement strand
TGGGCGAAGTAAGGTGCCATCTTTTTAAATTTTTTGATTTTAGGTTTAAACAATACCATCTGAACCAAATCTTCATTAGCGCGAAGCCGCTACAGTTCACGTGCTTATGTCAGGCGGGCATAGCACGCTGCTACCCTCCCAAAGCGGAGGTCAGAGGGGAGGTAAAATATTTTCTTCTCTACATTTTTCCCGGCAACTCACCTCTGATTTTTCCAAACTCCGGCAGTAACAAAATGCGTTTCTGACAGCTTCCTTTAGCCAACAACAAGCATTTACTCTCTCCCATATTTTGACAATTCCATGACAATCGGCCTTCACTAATACCATTCAATCGGTTTATGTTTGCCCCACAAATGGCTGGAAATACACGTTTTCACAGTTGGGCACTGGTGGGCTTAACATCGGTTTTCAGCATTCATACTGCTTTGGCGAAAGAAACGGGGAGTGCCACGGTGGCGGTGGTCAAAAAGGAAGATGGCCAACCACTTCCCGATGCTATCGTAAAGGTCATTCCGCTCGATTCGGTAAACATGAATTTGAAAGATCATATCGGCTTCACGGATGCTTCGGGGAAATACAATTTTGCGTTTAATAAACCGGTGGTGATTCAAATCTCTCACCTCGGTTTTACTACCCTTACCGACACCATTTATGCCTCGGAGCAAAAGACCTATTCCATCGGCTACACCTCAAAGGAGGTAAAGGACGTAGTCATCACCGGCCAATACGCCCCTAACAGTATTCAAAATTCAGTGTACGAAGTAAAGGTGCTGAACGCAGAAATCTTGAAGGCCAAAGGAGCCAACAATCTGCGAGAGGCTTTGCAAAACGAACTGCACATTGACATGGGGCAAGATCAGGTTTTTGGTAGCAATGTGAGCATAAACGGAATTTCGGGCGAAGGAGTAAAAATTATGGTGGATGGTGTGCCCATTGTAGGACGCTTAGATGGCAAATTAGATTTAAGCCAGATTAACCTCAACAACATTGACCGGATAGAAATAGTGGAAGGGCCGCTCTCTGTTATTTACGGTACCGATGCTATGGGCGGAGTCATCAATATCATTACCAAAACCTTTCAGGAACAAAAAATCAATCTGAACTTAAAAGCCTATTATGAAACCGTGGGGCAGTATAACATTGAACTGAACACCGGCTTTGCTTTCAAGAAAAATCAAATTTATCTGAGTGGCGGCAGAAACTTCTTTGACGGCTACACCACCTTAGACTCCGTGCCGCGCTATCAGGAGTGGAAGCCCAAAGAGCAATACTTTGCCGATGCCAAATACATTTATGGCGGAAATTGTTTCCGTATCACCACCTCCGCTTCATTTTTTCGCGAGTTGATGTTGAACCGCAGCGCTCCTAGGCAAACTCCCTATTATGGCAATACCGATACCACCTGGACTTATGTGGGAGATGATATAAAATACCTGACCTACCGTCCGCGTGCCGATATTTCTCTGATGTATCGTTTCAAAGAAAACTATCAATTAGATGTACTGGCGGCTTACTCGGGGTTTTTCCGCTTCACCAATAAATATTACAAAGACTTGGTGATGGGAGAGGAGCATCTGGTAAATGACCCCGATGTGCAGGATACTGCCCGCTATCATGAGGTGGTGGTACGCGCTACTTACAGTATGCCGGCTTGGAAAAACCGCATCAATTTCCAGTTTGGTATAGAAACCAATCAGGAATTTACCAAGCAGAGCCACATCAAAGGCGGAGAACAAAAGGAAGCAGACTATGCCGCCTTTGGCAGTGTAAGACTCTCATTAGTGAAAGGGTTAGATATAGAAGCGGCTATCAGAGTGGTTTATAATACCCGATATCGGGTGCCACTTATTCCTTCATTGAATGTAAAATACGGATACAAAGATTTTTTTGTCATCCGGGCTTCCTACGGGCGCGGGTACAGAGCACCATCTTTAAAAGAACTCTACATGGTGTTCTTCGATTCCAATCACGCTATCAAGGGGAATGATCAGTTAGTGCCGGAAAATGGGCATACCGGTAATTTATCGGTAAATGGGTATATCAATAAAGGAAAACACAAAGTCCATTTGACGGCTTCCGCTTTCTACAACAATATCAACGACAAGATTGATTTTGCTATTTTCAGTGCTCCGTTCCCTCCTGATACTTACCAGTATTTTAATCTCAAAAAATATATCACCTACGGTGGGAATGTAGGAGTGGGCTACACTTGGAATCGCCTCTCGTTTAATACTTCGGTATTGCTGACAAAATACGAACTGCGAAATTCAGAAAGCGGCTCCGATAAAGTAAAAACCTTTAGCCCCGATTTTATTGCCTCCGCTTCCTATCTCATCCCCAAGGCAGAAATCGGCATCAACGTGTTCTATAAATACGATGGACAAAAACCCCTTTACAGTGTCAGTAACAGCATTCAAGCAGGCTCCAGAGGAGCTTACCACATGCTCGACTTATCGCTATCCCGCAACTTTTGGAAAAACCGCATACAAGTTGTCGTAGGCGGAAAGAACCTGATAGGTGTAAAGGATGTCGCTACTACGGGCGTTGAGGCTGTGGGCCATAATTTCGACCCCAACTTGGCAAACGTTGGTTGGGGGCGCACTTTTTTCACTACCCTAATACTGCATTTCAGCAAATGATAAATATGGAGAAGAATCAATTTTTTCACCCCTGCCATTCAGGGTTTAAAAAGCAATCGGTAATTAGTATGAAGTATTCAATAATGGCGACTTGCCTGCTATTTACTTTAAGCAGTTGTTTCAAAGAAAAGCCAATGGCTGCACCTCGTAATCAGGGAATGGGGCAAATGGCTACCATTGATATGGGGGCAGACTATGCCGATCAGTATTACTACAGCTTAGAAAGCAATCGCGTTATCAGTTTTAATTCGCGCTTTGATTATGATTTGATGTTTGAGTGCAACGCTAACCGCTTCTACATTTGGCTCAATACGGCCAAGTTTATGTCTGTAATTCGCACCGACAAAACCGACATCAGGCTGACCTCTATGGCCGATACTGCCAGTAAAAATTGGATGTACGAGTTAGGGGAATTTAGTGACGATTCTAATGCTATTGGTCATTGGTGGGCTACCTTCTCTAATCAACCTACTTCAAAAAATGAGGTGTACATTATTAACCTCGGAGTAGATAACGAAAACAAGCAACTCGGGTTTGCAAAACTACAGATACATGATTTTAACGGCTCCTCTTATTCTATTTCGTATGCCGAAGTAAACAGTCAGGATATTCATACCAGCTTGGTGACTAAAGACCCTACTCGCAACTACCGCTATTTTTCTTTCAGCGATGCCGGTAAAGTGTTAGATGGTATTGAGCCGGATAAATCGCAATGGGATTTGTGCTTTACCCGATTCAGCGTAGTGTTTTACGAACCGTATTACCTGCCCTATCAGGTAACAGGCGTTTTAACCAATCCATCTAAAGTATCGGCATATCTCGATTCCACCTACACCTTTAATG
>CAZQYO010000309.1:3278-3484 GCA_964597415.1 uncultured Chitinophaga sp. | reverse complement strand
TATCGGCAAGTGTTGAAATTTGATTCTACTTATATCAATGCCTACAGTTCCTTAGCCGATGCGTATCGTCAACTCCAACAAAATGACAGCAGCAAATATTATTATCTGCTCAGCTTAAAATTAGATACCACCTTCAGTCGCGATGTGTGTTATAACTTGGGCAACCTCTATTATACGCAAAAGGATGCTGCGGAGGCGGAGAAGTA
>CAZQYO010000309.1:0-3213 GCA_964597415.1 uncultured Chitinophaga sp. | reverse complement strand
GCTGGGGTCACTGTATCTGGATGGGCAAAACTTTGAGGAGGCGCGGAAATGGTTTCAGCCCCTTGACAGTAATCAGGTGTTTAGGCCTTATGTGCTTTCGCAATATGGCTATATGGAAGAACTGGATAGCAACTATGAGCAATCGCTCGATTATTACAAGCAGGCACTGCGCTTAGATTCTTCATCGGTGTACTCCTATCTTAGGATTGGTTACCTGCTCGGATACTATTTAAAAAATCCGGTGGAAGGCAAACTTTATTTAGATATAGCCTTGAAATTAGACTCGGTCAATAAATATCAGAGCTATACCTACATGGCCAGCAATTATTTTTTGATGGGCGATACGGCCACTTCTTTGGAATGGTATTTTAAAGCGATTGAAAAGAACCCGGACGACTTACAGGCCCTATATAACATCGGATGTATATACTCCCTCACAGGAAATTCTACAGAGGCTTTGAAGTTTTTAGAGAAAAGTTTTATGCAGGGATACGATAACTTCGACCACATAGCAGTAGATACCGATCTCAACAATATCCGCGATATGAAAGAGTTTAAAGCACTCGTCAGCAAGTACAAAGCGAAGAAAAAGAAAGGATAGACAGCGAGCAGTTACGGTTTGGCTCTTGGTTTACTTATCTGTATCCTTTGTTTCCTTCTTAAAATCTAAAGAAACAGAATTAACGCAGTAGCGCATTCCGGTTGCGGTGGGGCCGTCATCAAAAATATGTCCGAGGTGTGAGCCGCACTTTGCACATAGAATTTCCGTTCGCACCATTCCGTGCGATATATCTGTCTTTGTTTTGATATGCCCTCCGGCTATTTCTCGGTCAAAACTGGGCCAGCCGCATCGCGAATCAAATTTCATATCAGAAGTAAAAAGTTCGTTGCCGCAGGCGGCACATACATACACTCCTTTCTCTTTATTCAGGTAATACTTCCCGGTAAAAGGCGCTTCGGTACCCGCCTCACGCAACACCGAATATTGATTGGGGGTCAGTATCCTTTTCCACTCTTCCTCTGTGCGTTCCACTTTGGTTGTATCCTTGTTATCGCTCATGGTCGTTTGTTTTTTTGTCGTTTGCTTTTCTGTTTTTAAATCTTGTTGCCCGCAGGAATAAAGGGTAGCTCCGGCCAGCACAAATATTAAAATACTCGTTTTCATGGGTTTGATTTTGGTAGTTAGTCGTTGAATAAAACGTAAACTTACCGGCATCAGAATCTCTAACAGTTTTTTAATTTCATTGTTCCATGTTCCAACAAGTTTCTTTTTACCTGCGGCAGATAGCCGGCCTTAAAACATTTATTGCCGCCCTGCTATTTTATAGCTTTTTTGGCTTTTATATTATGCCGCATGGAGCAAAGATGACTGCCATGATTGCCGGGAAACCGGTGCAGTTATTTGACCTACAGTTCTGCTATTCCCCTTCGCAGGCTATGGACATACTTTCAAACTATAATGAAAACGCAAGAAAGTTTGCCGCTACCTTCAGCTATTTAGCCGATACCGTATATCCGGTGGCCTATACTTTTCTCTACGTGATGGCTTTGGCTTGGGTGTTTAAGAATATCCGGAACCTGCCGGCTATGTATCGGCACATACATTTGTTTCCTGTATTGGCTGCTGTGGCGGATTTAATGGAGAATGCTTTTGTGGGAGCCATGATGCACAGCTACCCTGACATCAGCGACAGTATCGTATATACCGCTTCTTTTTTTACTTCTGCCAAATGGTGCTTGGTGGCGGTGCAAACTATCATTTTATTAGGCGGCATTGTTCAACTGTTGGTACAGCGCTTTTCAGCGAAGTAAATAAGTAGAGTAATGAAACACCGCTACGGCTTGGCAGCGAAACAAAAATCACTAAGTTTGGTACCTTAGTTTTTATCATTTGCTTATGCGGAATACACTGATTATTGCACTTGCGCTGGCTGCTTCGCTGATGGCACATTCGCAGGGAACCTTTATTCCGCTCGGGTCTGATGCTTACCCCATCATTGACCGGATGGATATAAAATTCAGCAAAATATTGCCGGTAACCCACACAGGCGATCAGCCCTATTTTCGCGGAAAGGCGGCTAACTTTGCCGAAACTCTCTTGCTTTCCAATCTTCGGTTTAATAAGGTGCAGAAGTATCAATTGCAGTGGTTAGTAGATGAAGATGCCGACTGGTTAGACAGCCTAACCAGTAAAACCAAAAGACCACTTTGGAAATTTTACCGCGAGCCGGCCAGTTTTCTTCATGTTACTTCTAAAAAGAAAAACCTGTTTGACATCCGCCTTAACCCTGTGTTTGATTTAAAAGTAGGAGCGGAGTCCTATGATAAGCGATTTGTTTTTTCAAGTGTGCGCGGTCTTGAAGTGCGCGGCAACATTAAGCGCATATTCAGTTTTTACTTTAATGTGTTGGGAAATGCCGCCCGCTTGCCGCACTATGTCGAGAATAAAATAAACAGCCGAAAGTATAAGAACATTGACGGGATGGAAGACTACCTCTACGTGCCCGGGCAGAGTTACTGGAAGGACTATTCTTCCAAAATATTTAAGTTCAACGATGGGATAGATTACTTCGATGCACGCGGTTACATCAATGTAAATGTGCTGAAGTATATCAATGTTTCTTTTGGACGCGATAAATTCTTTATTGGCAATGGGCAGCGTTCCTTCTTTCTCTCCGATAATTCGGCTCCTTATCTTTTTCTGCGAACCGATATTGCTTTTTGGCGGGTCAAATACACCAGCTTGCTGGCCGAGTTGAATGCGCAATACGTTCGTGGTGCGGATGAATTACTTCCCAAGAAATATTTAGCAGTGCACCATCTGAGCATACAGGCTACTCACTACCTCAATTTCGGATTGTTTGAAGGTGTGGTTTCTCAGCGCAGCAATCACTTTGAGTTGCAGTATCTGAATCCGATTATTTTTTATCGGGCAGTGGAACATGCCATAGGCAGCCCCGACAATGTGTTGTTGGGGGTAGATCTCAAAGTAAACTTGTTTAATCACCTACAGTTTTACAGCCAGTTTGTACTCGATGAATTTAACTTCAAGAATTTCACCAAACACAATGGGTGGTGGGCAAACAAGTGGGCGCTGCAAGTGGGACTAAAATACATAGACCTCGTTCCTAATTTAGATGCACAGTTTGAATTTAATATGGCGCGTCCGTTCATCTATACCCACGGGTCGGGGATTAACTATAGCAATTACAA
>CAZQYO010000308.1:0-3485 GCA_964597415.1 uncultured Chitinophaga sp. | reverse complement strand
TTATCTACCCAACCTCTGGCATAGAACGTATCTGAAATTCCCGGATTATAGTAAGAGGCGCGAGCCTCGGCTGTAAAAACTTGTTGCCCTTCAACGGCTAAAGTATAAGCAGCGTATCCTTCTACGGTGTCGAGAATGGCAGAAGTAATTCCTCCATGTAACCAACCGTTTTGCTGCTGATGCATCTCTTTAAACTTTAGTTCCCCTTCTACGTAGCCGGGTTCAATAGTGGTGATTTTAAATTCGAGCCATTCAATAAACTTGTTGCAATCAATTTTGTGTTGGGTGTATTCACGAAACTTTGGGTGGCGTGCTTCATATTTACTCATACGACCAAACATAAACGAATTAAGCAGTAATTACAATAAGTTTATTTTCGCGGTATGGTAGCGGGAAAGTTGAAAAATTCATTTTCGAGTATTGGAGAGATTGATAACACGGTATTGCCTTCTACTCTACAGCTCAAAATCACCTTTTCAAAAAATCATTTAAGATATTTTGTAGTGTCCAATACTCATGCAAGAGTCTTGTATTTCGGTGACTACACTTTGCACCACGTCACCGACAATGAGCAGTTGGCCGAGCGCTTACAAAAAATTTATGAGAAAGACGAAGTGCTGCAATTACCTTTTGCAGAAGTGCTGATTGGCTTAAACACGGCCTATTCTCTTCTTCCTTTAGACTTCTCTTTTATGAAAAAGGAGAATGATCTTTTACAGAGTTGTGTGGCGGCTAACACTAACATTGCTTTTGAAACCGAAGAAGAGGTACTCGCTGTTTTCTCTAAGTTGTTTAAGCGCAGCAAAGTCATTCATCTCAATTCTACACTCCTTCATTTGTTGCCGAACTATTTGAATGATAATCCGGAAAAAGTTTTTGTAAATGTGCAGCCCTACCAGTTAGATGTCATTCTTTTCAGACCGGACCGATCATTGGTGATGATGAATCGGTTTGACTATAAAACCGAAACCGACTTCATTTACTTTTTGCTGTTATGCTGTGACGAATTAAAAGTGAATCGCGAAACTACCGAGCTGGTATTGATGGGGGAGGTGAGTGAAAATTCAAAAATCTACGATGTTTGTTATCGTTATTTCAAAATCATTCAATTTATTAAACCGGCTTCAGAAATCAGTTTTGCTAAAGAGTTTACCAACTTTGATAGACACCGGTACTTCACGCTATACAACCTGAGTGCATGAGAATTATTGGCGGTCAAATGAAAGGGTTGCGATTTACCCCTCCGGCTAATATCCCCACCCGACCTACTACTGATATTGCCAAAGAAGGATTGTTCAATATCCTCAACAACAGTTTCAACTTTGATAGAATAAAGGTGTTGGATCTTTTTGGCGGCACCGGAAGCATTAGCTATGAATTTGCTTCGCGTGGCTGTAGCGATATAACCACCGTAGAAATTTTCCCCAAGTGTGTGGCGTTCATAAAACAAACAGCCGAGCGATTGAAATTGGAGGGGATAAAAGTGTTGCAGATGGATGTATTCGACTTTGTAAAAAGCAACCATCAGCAGTTTGATGTGATATTTGCCGGCCCTCCCTATCCTTTAGAAACGCTTGACACGCTTCCCGATGTAGTATTGGCAAATCAACTGATAGAGGGGGACGGTTGGTTTATTTTAGAACACAACCCAAACCACAATTTCGAGGCGCATCCTCATTTCTTTAAATCAAAAAATTACGGAAGCACCATCTTCTCTATCTTCACTAATAAAGTGGCAGAAGAGAACTAAACCCTTTGCCATCGTTTAGTCAAAATACAGATACCGCTTTCAATTCGATAGGTTAATTCTATTTTCGCAGCACTGCGTATGAAAAAAATTGCTGTTTTTCCCGGTTCTTTCGACCCTATTACCAAAGGGCACGAAGATATTGTGCTTCGCGCACTGCCTCTGTTTGATGAAATTATTATTGCCATCGGTTCTAATTCACAAAAACATTCGTTGTTCTCATTAGAAGAGCGCATGAGATGGATAAATGAAGTATTTAAAGATGAGCCGAGGGTAAAAGCAGAAAGCTATGAAGGACTTACGGTGAATTTCTGCGAAAAGAAAAAAGCAAATTACTTGCTACGAGGTATCCGCAGTGCTGCTGACTTTGAATATGAAAAAACAATTGCCCACCTGAATCACGATATGCTGCCCGAAGTAGAGACGGTTTTAATTCTCTCACGATTAGAACTTTCTTCCATTTCTTCCACTATTGTTCGCGAAATTATTCGCGGCAAAGGGAAGGTGGGGAAGTTCGTTCCCCGCAGCATTGCTAAAGACTTTGAATAGATGTTACGCACCGTTCCGTTAATTTGTTTTTTGGCTTTCCTCTTTCTTCAAGGTGCCTCTCAGGACACCTTGTTGCCTAATAAAATGATAGGTTACGAACAGTTGACTTCTCTCAAAAATGGAGCGCTGATTGTGCGGCTAAAAACAAATGACATGTCAGTAGCGGCTTATCGAAATTCGGGCAGAACCGATATTGCCAACAAAATTATTGCCGATCGAAAAGTGCAGAATGAAAAAATAATGGATGCCTTTCGTTCACAGTTTGACTTTTGTAAGGTGTATTTTATTTATGCTACAGATGCCGATGAAATATTGCGCGGAAATAAAGGGTACTTCTTAAATGAAAAATTGGAGCGCGATACCAGCCTTCAACTCAAAGAGGATTATTTTCTTTTTGCCGAATATGGAAGTGTAGCCGCCAACATGCTACAAGACGAATACCACTATAAAAATGTAAACAAAACGGTAGCTACATCTACTCTTACTACTTCCAGTGCCATTTTTATTTCAGATACTACGCTCACCCAACTGAAAGAGCCATTTCCATTCTATCAAACAGTGATGTTGGATAATTATCAAAAGGCCGTAGAGCGATTAAATGCTGCCTTGTACCGGGTTTATTACCGCTGGACGATGAAAAAGGGAAAGGCCGCCTCAAAAGAAAAGAAATAGATTTTACTACTAAATAATGCCCCACCACATACACATTACGGACACCGGACTACGCCCCTACGGTGAAGTGCTTCAACTTCAGGAGAAGTTGTTTTATAAAAATATTGCTGCAAAAGAGAATAATGAACAGACAGAAAACTACCTGATACTTTGCGAACATTTTCCGGTTTTTACGCTTGGTAAGAGCGGAAAGAGAGAGAACATTTTAGTCAGCGATGAGGAGCTAAATGCCGAATACTACCCGGTCTCAAGAGGTGGAGATGTAACTTTTCACGGCCCCGGGCAGTTGGTGGTCTATCCGATTTTAAATATTGACTCTTTTAGTTTCGGCTTGTCAGAGTACATCTGGCGCTTAGAGGAAACCATAATCAATACTTTAAAATACTACCAATTAAAGGGGGAACGTTTAAATGGGGCTGCGGGTATTTGGCTGTGCAAAGCCGGTGGAGCGGATGAAAAAATAGCTGCTATAGGCGTAAAAGCCAGTCGGCATATTACCATGCACGGTATGGCTATC
>CAZQYO010000307.1:0-3504 GCA_964597415.1 uncultured Chitinophaga sp. | reverse complement strand
CGCCGTGGGACCGAAGGCCATCAGGCCTCCGAGAAAGCCGGGATCCACCTCGTAGGAGTCGCCGATCCGGGGATCGTTCAATGACAGGGTTCCGGAAGCCAGCGAGTTGGAGATGAAGGTTTCCTGATTCCACTTCTTTCCGAGTTCAATTAACTCGTAATAGGTAATTCCGGGAATAAACAGAGATTTCTTTGACACCAAAGTCATTCCGTTTCCATCAGCGAAATTGTATTCGTAATTCTGGTCAATATAGGCAAGCTTCAGCTTGAGGACATCTTGTTGAAGCATTTCATGCTCCTCTGCTAAAGTAAGAACAGAACTGCCAGGCTGGTAAGCAGAAACAATTCCGAAAAATTCTCCGCTGTCAATCACATCCCATATTTTCCTGACATCACCTTCATCAAACTTCGGAGGCATGAAATCAACCGGTTGGTCTTTCTTTTCGAAGGTGTGAAACCTCTTTACCGTTTCGTTACTGCGATGAATGCTTACATTGTTCGGGTTGTCCTTCATAATGAAGGTGCCGGGCAGTGTGAGCAGCGAAGTCCAGGCAGTAAGCATATCCGATTTTGTAACTGTTATTTCCGGTTCGGTGGTCTCCACATTGTAGGTAATCGCTCCCATTCTGCTGCCATGAATGACCGTTGACTGCTGGTGACGGTATCCTAACAGAAGCAGCGGGTATAAACCTATTTCGGGAATGAATAGCAACTTCTGCTGAATCTTTGTGACCTTTCCGTTTTCCGGATAGCGATAACCGGATGTGAACTGCTCATAATCGAGTTTCAATCCTTTTACTTCCTTTTTCAACCGCTCCCATCTAACTCTGTTATCAAAGTCGGTAACAAACGGACTGAACGAAGCAATAACACCCCATGTATCGCACTTTTCTGCTAAGTCTATAATAGTCTTCGCATCTGCCAGTTCTTCAAATTCATCAGCCACATCACTGTCGGATGTATAGATTTCAGATGTATCACGTTTTTCCATGCCGTATATATTTTAATCCTTCGGGGGTAGACAGATACTATGGATAAGCCAAAACAACAACTCATCATCATCTTCGAGGCAAACGACCTTACTGCGGTTGAGCAAATAGTAAACGCGAATGCCGAGGACGGGCCGCGATACAAATCACCGGTTGGTCAGATGCCAGTAATATTTTCTGTAAAAGCATCAACGGTAGAAATTTTTGAAGCACTTATATTGAGTAAGGCTGATTTTATCATTACGCCAATCGGTATGGATATGGATGATGTGTATTCAGCAGGGGAGATTTCGCAGACTCTTTTCTTCGACTTGCACAAGAAGAAAAAACAAAAGCCACCGATTGACTACGAAGCTGAATTGAAAAAAGCGATAGCGAAAGAAGATTATCAGGAGGCGGCCATTATCAGAGATATTATCGGCAAGGTGAAAACGGGGAAAGATTTGGAGGCTTACCGGAAACGGCTAACTGTGCGAAAGGAGAATCTTTAAATCCTGCATAGGCGACTGATTACATTCACCGGTTGAATTGTGGTTCGGGGAAAATCTATTTCTAAACTCTACCAGAAAATCGCGCAGGAATGCGCAGTCCTTATACATCTCCAGTTGTTCGAAAATAATCAGTATACCTAAGATTAGTATTTCACCATTGCGACCTCCGTAATTACCGTTAGCATCAAAACAAGTCAATCCGTTCCGCTGCATGTCATTACACACGCGGAAATAGGAATAGAAATGTTTGGGTAGTTCAATCTCGTCTTTGCGTTTTATCATAACAGATTATTTATTCCGCCTTGCTCTCAACCTTACTCAGCTTCTTAAGAAACAGTTTAAAAACGACCCCGATTGCCTCTGCATCGCTATTAAAATAGTGCTCTGGTTTAACGATGTCGTGCGGGTCGTGCTCTTTGAGTTTCTCAATGACCGTCTTGTATTCTTCCTTTACAACTTTCTCCAACTGTTTAATGTAATCTGGATACCGGTTGATGAATTCTATTGCTTCCATTGTGAAATAATTTTCGGATGCAAATTAGTGTATGGTATCAGAGCGGAAATATTCGAACGTGTTTTAATACACGGTTTAAACTTTCCTTTAGATTTACCGAAATATTATGTCTCGACAAGGAACTATAAAACGATACACTCTAATCATCGAAAAACTCGAAAGGAGACACTTCCCTTCTTTCGAAGATTTGAAGTCGATGATGACTGAAGAAGGATTTTCTATATCCGTTAGAACCCTTCAAAGAGATATTGAACAAATAAGAAACGAATTCGGTGTTATTATTCGCTATGATAAGTTGAAAAATGGCTATTTCATTGATAAAGACAGCACAATAAACTTTGAATCCTTTCTCCGCTTTCTTGAAATAGTGGCAACCGCAGATTTGCTGATGAATTCGATTCAGGACGGGAAAGAAGTATTAAGCTACATTTCGTTCGAAGCGGAAGGAGGGCTAAAAGGATTGGAACATCTTAAACTTTTGCTCCAGGCTACGCGCGACAAACACAGAATTTCATTTAAACATTACAACTGGCACACTAAAAAAAAGAGCAAAATAATTTTAGAGCCGCATTTATTAAAACAATATCAGAACCGCTGGTATGTTCATGGAAAGATTCAGAACACCGGTTTAATTCTCACTTTCGGTATTGACCGGATTGAAGACGTTCAGATGCTTTCTGAAAAATTCAAAGTTGATTCCGGTTATGACCCGCATCAAAAATTCGATTCAGTTGTAGGGCTTAACTCATCGGGGGGCAAAGAAGAAAAAATCACATTCTCTGTGCTTTATCCGCAAGCGAACTATTTTAAAACTCTGCCTATACACAGTTCGCAGGAGATAGAAAGTGATAATGAAAAGGAAATTGTTCTAAGCATTCATGTGATACCAAACTTTGAATTGATTCAGAAAATTTTCAGTCAGGTAGAGTTCCTTAAAGTGATAGAACCGAAATGGTTGGCTGATGAAATAATTAGACGATGCGACACTATAAAGAAGAGATACCAAAAAAGATAAATCATGTCAGAAAGTGTTACTCAAAAGAAAGTTGATTGTAAGCAACTCATAGAAACCGAATTACAAAAATTATGGGAATGCCCCGATTATGTTCCATTTCAATACGATGAAAAATATCTCTACCCAAATCCCATCCCAACCGATTCGGTAATGTTTGTTGGGATAAATCCCTCGCTAAATGAAAAATACAGAATTGAAGGAGTGAGCTATGAATTTGACCCCGAGGGTGATTTAATTCCGTATTTCCGCGAATTTCGTAAGGTGGCTAAAGCGTGTGATATTGTAAACTGGACTCATATAGATTTGCTTTTTGTCAGACAAACAAGTCAAAATGCTATTAAATCAATCCGTAAAAATCAAATAGGAGAGCGATTTATCCAAGAGCAGTTGAATCTTTCAGAAAAACTGTTGACGGCAACTGCACCATCAATCATCGTTATATGCAACCACTCCTATCCCGCCACGCCATTGACTTCCACGGCTAACGAGCGTACGA
>CAZQYO010000306.1:0-3506 GCA_964597415.1 uncultured Chitinophaga sp. | reverse complement strand
TGGCAAGGGCCGCAAATTTTTTACTCTATCCATTTGCAACTCTGTTGATAAAATCTATTTTTGCAGTCCCTTTTTTGGGACGGGTATGTATAGTGCCTATAAAACATTGAAGTTATGAAGGTTAAAGTATTAAATAAGGAAGGCAACGAAACAGGAAGAGAGTTAGAACTTGCCGATGATATTTTCGGGGTAGAGCCGAACGACCATGCCGTTTATTTAAGCGTGAAGGCTTATTTAGCTGCTCAACGTCAGGGGACTCACAAATCGAAAGAAAAAAATGAAGTTTCCAGAACCACTAAGAAGGCTTTTCGTCAAAAGGGAACCGGTGGTGCCCGTAGAGGATCTATGAAGTCGCCTTTAGTAAAAGGAGGTGGTCGGGTATTTGGTCCTAAACCTCATACTTACGATTTGAAGATTAATAAGAAAGTGAAAAATGTTGCTAAGAAAAGTGCACTTACCTATAAAGCAAAAGATGGGAATTTGATAGTGCTGGAAGATTTTGTGTTGGACGCTCCTAAAACAAAAGACTTTGTGGCGGTCATTAAAAACTTAAACCTGAAAGATACCAAAAGCGTGTTTGTGTTTGAAAGCACAGATAAGAATACTATGCTTTCTGCGCGTAATATTCCATGTGTTCAGTTTGCGAATGCAAAAGAGTTGAACATTTTCGATATTATGAATTGTAAGAAACTAATCCTGAGTGAAGGAGCTGTAAAATCGTTAGAACAAAATTTCTCAAATAATTAATTGACGGAGGAGGAAAACACATGGCAAAAATAGTTTTAATAAAACCCATCATCACCGAAAAATCTACTAAGCTGACTGAAGTGGCAGAAGGCAAGCCCAAAGGATATGCCTTTAAAGTAGGTAAAGATGTCAATAAATTAGAGATTAAGAAGGCTGTAGAAGCTACTTACAATGTACAGGTAGAAGCGGTCAATACTTCATACAATGTAGGGAAAAAGAAAGTGCGTCATACCAAACAAGGTTTGGCCTCCGGTATGAAAGCTTCTTTCAAAAAAGCGTATGTTACTTTGAAGAAAGGGGAGGCTATTGATTTTTACGGAAGTGTTTAATACTATTCATTAACTATAGTGGAGGCCCCGACCACTGATAAGACAAACGGGAAAAAGGAAAAGAAATGGGAATTAAAAAGTATCGCCCAACCACAGCCAGCTTGAGATTTACCGAGTTGTTGTCGTTTGACGAAATCACTACCAACCGTCCGGAAAAGAGCCTTTTGGCTCCTCACCGTTCAACCGGAGGAAGAAACAGTAATGGCCACATGACTATGCGCTACAGAGGTGGTGGCCACAAGCAGCGCTATCGTATCATTGACTTTAAGAGAGATAAGTTTGATATCCCCGGTAAAGTAACGAGTGTGGAGTATGATCCTATTCGCACCGCTTTTATCGCTTTAATTCAATATCCCGATGGAGAGAAAAGATATATTTTGGCTCCTCACGGACTAAAGGTGGGTCAAACTGTAGTTTCTGGTAAAAAGGCGGAACCGGAAGTTGGCAATGCTCTTCCGTTAGGTGAAATGCCTTTGGGTTCTATCATCTATAATATTGAATTATATCCGGGTCGCGGAGGCTCTATTGTCAGAAGTGCAGGAACCTCTGCTCAGTTGTTGGCAAAAGAAGATAAATATGCTGCGGTGAAGTTGCCTTCAGGCGAAATCAGGAGAATTTTATTGACTTGCATTGCTACTATCGGAACGGTTTCAAATCCCGACCATTCACTCATCAGTTATGGGAAAGCGGGGCGGAAGCGTTGGTTGGGTCGCAGACCGAGAAATAGAGGAGTAGTGATGAACCCTGTTGACCACCCGATGGGAGGTGGAGAAGGACGTTCGTCCGGAGGTCACCCGCGCTCAAGAAATGGACAGAAGGCAAAAGGGCTTAAAACCCGTCACCCGAAGAAGGCTACTTCTCAATATATTATTCAGCGCAGGAAGGGAGCGAAAGGAAATAGAGGTTAATCATAAAGAAGATTTCAAAAAGATAAAATATGGCACGTTCGATAAAAAAAGGTCCTTATGTAGCTTTCAAACTGAATAAGAAAGTAGAGAAAATGAATGGCGGAGGGAGAAAGACAGTGATAAAAACATGGAGCCGCTCTTCGATGATTATTCCGGAGATGGTGGGGCATACCTTTGCTGTTCACAATGGCAATAAATTTATTCCGGTGTATATCACAGAGAATATGGTAGGACATAAGTTGGGGGAGTTTTCTCCAACCCGCCAGTTCAGAGGTCACAGTTCAAAAAAGATTAAGTAAATTTTTCAAGGAAATTACAAAAAGGAAATAAAATGGAAGCAATTGCAAAGCTCAGAAATAACCCTACCTCTACCCGTAAAATGCGTTTGGTAGCTGATTTAGTTCGCGGCAAGGGAGTTTACGAGGCATTGACTATTCTTAAATTCAGCAAGCAGGAAGCGTCCAATAAGTTAGAGAAGTTGCTCAAGAGTGCAGTGAAAAACTGGGAGTTAAGAAATGACTTGAGACCGGAAGACCATGATTTGTTTGTAAAGGAAATCTTTGTGGATGCCGGTACTATGTTGAAGCGATTTTTGCCGGCTCCGCAAGGTCGTGCATACAGACTTCGCAAGAGAAGTAATCATGTCACTATTAAGGTGGATAGCCGGATCCCGGTGGAGGCTCCTTTGGTGGAAGAGACAGCAATCAGCGAGGAGTAAAGGGAGCCATTTCTATTTTGGCTAAGAAAGTAGCTATGGCAGGATTTTAAGACTGCTACACCTTCATTCAATTATTCAACATTCTTGTTTTTGGCATCAGGGCGACCCCACTTTATTCGGCAACGCTCGGCAAAATCATGTCTGAATTTTTCTCTTTCGTCTTCCGGCATGCTTTCCCATTTGGCTTTCCAATAACGTCTTTGACCGATGGGGCCGGGCGTTTTTACTCGGATGCTGCCAAATAAAATTTTACTAAGCACTACCAATCCTAATCCCATAGCGAAATCTATTTCTGGGAGATGAAAAAGATAAGGCATCAACCAATTCCAAAGCCGCATGGTGATGTACCCGAAAAGGATGAAGGCAATGCAAAAGAGCAGAAACCCACCTATAAACCTTAATACCCCTTTCATGTTTTTTGTGTTTAGTTTTAAAATAAGTCCTTATATAAATTTGACAAACGCTCGCGAAGATATAGAACCGCATAGCGCTTGCGCGACAATAAGGTATTGACATTGGCACCGGTGATCGCAGCAATCTCCTGAAAACTTTTATCCTCTAACTCGTGCATGATAAATACTTCGCGTTGTTCTTTAGGAAGTTCATCTAAAGCGCGAACCACTCCCTCCATAATAGCTTCCCGCATTAATTCGGTTTCGGGGGAATTAGTACCGGATGGGAGGAAATCGGAAATATCAAGCCGATCACCATCCTCTCCGGTGCGAAGAGCAAAGTGACCTTCCAAAGAATCCGGCTTCTTCTTTCGGTAGCGGTCTGTAATTTTATTTCGAGCAACGGTAAAAA
>CAZQYO010000305.1:0-3529 GCA_964597415.1 uncultured Chitinophaga sp. | reverse complement strand
CCGGATTGAATGACAAAATCATCCAGATCCAGATCAATGTTCACATTTTGGCCGGGGGTGATAAAGGGAGAAATATCTATTTCATAGCTCGGCACTTTATCTCCGGGGCACCAGTTGGCACGGCTGAAAATCCAAGTGCCGCCCTGCGGGGCTACGGCATTCATATCGCAATCATCTTTCCAAAGTATATGGCTGTATATCTCTTGGCTGTTGACTTTGATATGAAAATAGCGGGGATCAAATTCTCCTTGATTGCCGTGACCGGTCATAATCACCAGTACTTTGGCGGAAGTTACCTGACTGTCAATATAGAAAGTTTTGGGAGTGGCTACACTCTCAAATCCCGATGAATTAGGATAACCAATGTACGTGTTGTAAATCTCTCTCACACTTTCTACCGGGCGGCTTGGCGGCCCTTCGATAAAAATAAATTCCACTCGTGCGCTGAAAGCATCTGACCACCCGTCATAGTGCACCCGCACGTTTACAGAATCTCTCAGTAGCGAAGCATAATCGGTGACATCATAATAATAGGGTTGAGTCCAGCTATTATTGAACCCATTGCTATTGCCGGCCATATAAGTTCCGTAGGGAGTGATTAATCTTCCCAACTCTATAAAATTTACATGATCAGAATAAGTCCATGTAGTGTCGTGAGCAATAGTATCAATGGCCGCCACTGTAGAATCAAGCGTACCGCTTTTCTTTCCCAACGAAGTGTTTACGGTATAATCCCATCCCGAGCAATTAGGAGTTCCGCAACCCAAAGTAAATTTCATAATGATTTTCTGATAGGAAATTCCCTGGTTTTGAAAGTTTACCCAAACATCATCGTTTGATGGCGGGGAGGCCAGATTAGAAAGGGTATGGGCCACAATCACCGTAGTATCTCCGGTGTTGGCAAAACCATTGTTGGCAAAAAATAGAAAGGACAACGAAAGCAGATAGAAATTTTTCATGGGTCGAAAGTAGAGAATAAAGTCTTAGATGCTGTTCCTAAAAACAGAGTTCTTTAATTAATATAAGTAGAGGGAATAAAAAATATTCGCACACAAGAAAGCTTATCGGATAATAGATATACTTCCCGTTTTTTCAATCTTTTTATTGTCGAGGTAAGTAATTTTTACCTCATACACATATACCCCGGGATTTTGCAGTTGACCTTTGTAAGTACCGTCCCATCCGGCAAACTGGCTGTTGCTTTCATACACCTTTTCGCCCCAGCGATTAAAGATTTTCAGATCAATCATTTTAATTCCCTCTCCATAAATCCGGAACACATCATTATTCCCGTCTCCGTTTGGACTAAACGCATTCGGTATATAAACTTCCAGATTATTTTCAATAATCACCGTCATAGAAGCAGCGGCCACACAATGATCATTGTAAGTAATCGTCAAGGTGTATTCCGTTCTGCGGTTATAAGGGCTTACAATAGGATTGGGGCAGTCTATGCAACTTAAACCTAAGGAGGGAGTCCAGTTGTAGGACACAATAGCAGAACTCGGATAAGGACTAAATGAAGAAGACAACTGAATAGTTTCACCTAATTGCAGGGTGGTATCGTGCGGCAGTACATCAGCTACTCCTTGCGCAGGTTCGGGAACAATGGCCGATAAAGTAGTGGTGCAGCCAAAGTTATTAATGCCAATCACCTGATGCGTCCCGGCACTCACAAAATAGAAATCACCGGAATATTGAGCCATGCCTCCATCCAACGTGTATTGATAAGGCATGTTGGTGGTGGTTAATCCGGTAACGTGTATGGCTCCGTCATTATAAGCTGTCCCATAGCAAGAAGTGGAATCGGTAGTGAGGGTATAAGTATCTGCTACGGCATCGGGAACAAAAGCGGTATCTACCTTTGTGCAACCATGATTGTCTGACACAATGACGATGTAGTAACCCGGAGCCAGATTTACAATCACTCCGTTGGAGGAATACATAAAGTTGGCACCATCCAAAGTGGCAGAATAATTATAAGGCGGGGTAGCTCCGTTAGCAGTCACGGTAATCGTGCCATCGTGATCGCCTACGCAACTTACCTGAGTGGTTTGCATGGTAAAAGTGAGAGGTGTCGGCTCTTCCACCATTGCCATAGTTGTAGTGGTGCAGCCGGTATTATCGGTCACTGTCACAGAATAAGTACCTGCCACTAAAGCGGTAGCCGTCTGCGTAGTTTGTTGCTGACTGTCGTTCCAAATAAAATTGAAAGGGGGATTCCCTCCCGAAGGGTTGGCATCAATGCTTCCGTCTGCCCCTCGATAACATTGTGCATCCTGAACGATGGGGGTCAACAATAAAGCAGCAGGCTCACTGATGATCACTGTGGTAGCAGCCGTGCAATTATTTCCGTCCGTTACTATGACCGAATAATTACCGGCTGTAAGCCCGGTTTGCGGATTGGTTCCCGCAACCCCATTCCAACTGAAAGTAAAATTGCCGACTCCGCCACTTGGCGTTATCTCTGCTGCACCATCGTTCCCTCCGTTGCAACTAACATCAGTAATATTCTGCGAGCCGAAAGTAATAGCCGGTGGTTGGCTAATCGTCTGCGAAGAAGTAATGGAACAACTATTGGCATCTGTAACGGTCACCGAATAATTACCAGCGATAAGTGATGAAGCAAGGGCATTGTTTAATTGTGAATTGTGACTCCATGAGTAGGAATATGGGGTAGTTCCCCCACTTACACTTACCGCAATGGAACCCGTGGCAGCACCATTACACAGCACATTGACAATAGCGACACTATCCAAGGTCAAAGGCGCAGCGGGTTGTGTAACATTGTAAGTGGCTGAAATGCTGCAATTATTTGCATCGGTTACCACCACATCGTAAGAGCCATTAGTTAAGTTGCTATTAGTGGTCGAATTAGCGGCAACCGGAGTCCATGAATAGGAGTAAGCCCCTGTACCACCGGTGGGGTTAGCTGTAATGCTTCCGTTATTACCGCCATAGCACGATACGTTTTGTATAGTTGGTGGATTAAGTGCCAGCGCGATGGGTTCCTGCACCACGTAGCTTGCCGTTGCGGAACAACTCTGCGAGTTAGTTACAGTTACGGAATAGTTTCCGGCAGTAAGAGTATCAATCAGGTTACCCCCATTGGCATCAGTGCCGGTTACTCCGTTGCTCCACACATAAGTGTATGAACTGGCAGGGGAACTACCCGGTGTCACAACCAAGGAAATAGAACCATCGCTGCCACCATTACATTTTACATTCTGTATGGTTTCGCTAATCACAATTTGCTGTGGTTGATTCACTATTACAGTAGCCGTTGCATTGCATAAGCTGTCATCCGTTACCGTTACCGAATAGCTTTGTGCAGATAACCCCGTAGCAGTTTGTGTCACTTGATTAGTAGGATTCCATAAATACGAATAAGGAGTCGCCCCACCTGAAGGATAAACAGTCGCTTGACCGTTAGAATAGCCATAACAAGAAGTGCTGACCTGTGTAATGGAGTCTCCTGAACACCGGTGAAGGCAAGGATGGCCCGGGCAACTCCGCAGTGCGCAGTGCT
>CAZQYO010000304.1:0-3554 GCA_964597415.1 uncultured Chitinophaga sp. | reverse complement strand
TTGTAGGCTCCGGGACCTTTCTCGATATACTCTGCTACAGCACGGTAAGCCAGCGAGCGGCAAGCCTCTACATGGATAGCCATCTTTGCCACTTTATGGCGCAGCACCTGAAACTTTGCCAAAGGGCGGCCAAAGGCTTCGCGCTCGTGCATATATCGTTTGGCTTTTTGGAGAGCGCTGTCTGCAGCAGCGGTTCCTGTAACAGCCGCAATCAACCGCTCTTCCTGAAAATTGCTCATGATATAATAAAATCCAAAATCCTTTTCGCCTAACAAGGCCGATTTAGGAACAATACAATTTTCAAAATAAAGCTGTCCGGTATCGGAAGAGTGCATCCCTAATTTGTTGTGCACGGCATTGGCACTAAAACCGGGAGTAGAAGTATCAAACAACAATAAAGAAAGTGTGTGCCCTTCACCGGTGCGCACTGCTAACACAATGAAGTCGGCCATAGTGCCGTTGGTGATAAACATTTTAGAGCCATTCACCACAAAATGGTCGCCTTTATCTTCTGCTACAGTAGTTATTCCGCCCACATCTGAACCGGCACCCGGCTCTGTAATACCCAGTGCGGCAATTTTTTCTCCCTTTAACGCAGGGGCTAAATAGTTTAATTTTTGTTCTTCGGTGCCAATGGCATTAATGACCGGCAAAGGCAGATAAGTATGCGCATACAAGGACATGGATAAGCCGCCAATATTCGCTTTGGACAGTTCCTCACTAATCACCACTGCCGACCACATATCCATGCCGCTTCCTCCGTATTGTTCAGGAAAGCTGACTCCGAAAAAACCTTGCTGTCCCATTTTCCGAAATACTTCTGCTTCGCAAATCTTATTCTCTTCCCAATACTGCACATTAGGCGTAATTTCGGTTTCAACAAACTGGCGGAAAGACTGTCTCAGTAATTCATGCTCTTCGGTAAATGGATTGGTGCTTATCATAAATGATTTTTTTCGAGTGGTCACGAATGTAGAAAAAAAACAAATCCGCCACTTCTTTTAAAAGCAAATGTGAAGGTGATTAGCCCTTGCCGCTACTTTTTAGAAATATTTTTAGTTTCACTGAAAGCTATGGCATGAAACAAATTAGGAGTTTTGAAGAATATCAACAGGAATACCAACGCAGTATAAATGAACCGGAAAACTTTTGGGCAGATATAGCAGCCGATTACCAATGGAGCCGCAAATGGGAGAAGGTGTTGAACTGGAACTTCACTGAACCCGATATTAAATGGTTTGAAGGCGGCTACTGCAATCTGGCCGAGAACTGTCTCGACCGGCATTTAGAAAAGAGAGGAGATCAGGCGGCCATTATATGGGAGCCAAATGAACCTTCGGAAACATCGAGAACACTCACCTACCGCGAACTATATGAGCAAACATGCCGCTTTGCTAACGTGCTTAAAAAGCTGGGAGTAAATAAAGGAGATAGAGTGTGCATTTACCTGCCCATGATTCCGGAGGCAGCTATAGCCATGTTGGCATGTGCCCGCATCGGGGCTATTCATTCGGTGGTGTTTGCCGGCTTTTCATCGGCTTCGCTGGTAAATAGAATTAATGATAGCCAATGTTGTCTATTGATTACCGCAGATGCTGTTTTTAGGGGCCGAAAAAAGATTGAGTTGAAAAAAATTGTGGATGAAGCCTTGCCACAAACTCCTTCAATTAAGCAATGTATTATTTACAATCACAGAGACACGGAAATTAATTTTGAAGATGGCCGCGATTATTGGTGGAGTGAACTGATGCTAAGAGAGTCGCCCACTCATTCGGCAGAACCTATGGAAGCCGAGGCTCCTTTATTTATTCTTTATACCTCCGGCTCTACGGGCAAACCCAAAGGATTGCTTCATACCACAGGCGGGTACATGGTATTTTCCGGTTACACGTTCAGCAATGTGTTTAACTATCGGGAGGGAGAAGTTTTCTTTTGCACGGCTGATGTGGGTTGGGTTACCGGGCATACTTATCTGGTGTATGGCCCGCTGCTCAATGGAGCTACTACGGTAATGTTTGAAGGGATTCCCACCTATCCGGATCACGGTCGCTTTTGGGAAGTGATAGATAAGCACCATGTGAATATTTTTTATACCGCCCCTACGGCCATTCGTTCCTTAGAGACATACGGCATTGATATATTTCTTTCAAAGAAGCTCGATTCCTTGCGAATATTAGGAACGGTAGGGGAGCCAATCAACGAAGAGGCTTGGCAGTGGTATCACCAAAATGTGGGGAAAGAAAGATGCCCCATTGTAGATACCTGGTGGCAAACAGAAACAGGAGGGATTCTTATTTCACCCATCGCCACGGTGACTCCGCTAAAACCGAGCTTTGCCACCTTCCCTTTGCCCGGCATACAACCCGTATTATTGGATGAAGCGGGGAATGAAATACAAGGAAACGGAGTAGCGGGTAATCTTTGCCTTCGCTTTCCCTGGCCGGGAATGGCACGAACCATTTACGGTGACCATGTGCTCTTTCGGCTAACTTATTTTTCTACTTATAAGGGATATTATTTTACCGGTGACGGATGCAAAAAAGATGAAGAGGGTTACTATCGCATTACCGGAAGAATAGATGATGTAATCAATGTTTCCGGCCACCGCATAGGCACCGGAGAGATGGAAGATATAATTGATGAACACAGCGCAGTGGTAGAAAGTGCCGTAGTGGGGTACCCACATGATATTAAAGGGCAGGGATTGTATGCATTTATTATTTGCACAGAAACTTCCTTAACCGATGAAGAGTTACGACTCGAAATTCAATCGTTAGTAACGGAGAAAATAGGGGCATTTGCACGACCGGATAAAATTCAGATAGTACCGGGGTTACCCAAAACCCGAAGCGGTAAAATAATGAGAAGAATACTGCGCAAGATTGCCGAAGGCGACACTTCTAACCTGGGAGATACCAGCACCCTACTTGATCCGGCTATTGTGTCTAAGATAAAAGATAAGGCTTTATGAAAATAAAAAAGCTCCGTTCTGCGGAGCTTTTTTATTACTTGTTGCTTTGTTGAATTACTTCGACTCAGTAGTAGTAGCAGAGTCAGAACCGGCAGCAACAGTAGTATCTGCAACAGCAGGCGCAGTGTTGGCCGCAGCTTCAGTTACAGCAGTTGTGTCAGTAGTAGTAGCATCTGTGTTTTCTGCCGGCTTGTTGTTACAAGCTGAAAGAACAACTCCAGAAACAGCAACGAAAGCGAAAAATACCTTTTTCATTTCTTTTGTTTTTTAGTTTAAGGTTAGTTAATTTGCGGTCAAAGATAGATTTTGCTTTTAAGGATTTCCAAATTTTCCCTAAATTATTTTACAGGTTTTCAACAAAATTTCTCTTTCTGTCGTATTTCTCTCTAAAAAAAATGTTGACCGGCACCCCGTGAAAGTCAAAATTCTCTCTCAGTTTATTTTCTAAATAATTGCGGTAAGGTTCTCGAATGTATTTAGGGTGGTTGCTGAAAAATGCGAAAGCCGGTGTTTTGGTGGGTAGTTGCGTCACGTATTTAATACTTACCAAGCGACCATCGGTAGAGGGGGGATGGTATTGCTC
>CAZQYO010000303.1:0-3595 GCA_964597415.1 uncultured Chitinophaga sp. | reverse complement strand
TCCAACTCTAAATAGTTATCGTAGAAAGCGTGATTCTGTTCGGGATCTAAAACTTCTAACAAGGCTGAAGAAGGATCGCCTTTATAATCAGCACCTACCTTATCTACTTCATCGAGAATAAATACGGGGTTAGAACTCTTAGCCTTTTTTAGACTCTGAATAATGCGCCCCGGCATGGCTCCAATATAGGTTTTGCGATGGCCTCGTATTTCTGCCTCATCGTGCAGTCCACCGAGTGCAATGCGCACATATTTTCTCCCGAGCGCTTTGGCGATACTTTGACCTAACGAGGTTTTTCCTACTCCCGGAGGGCCGACTAAACAAAGAATGGGGGATTTTAAATCTCCCTTCAATTTCAGTACCGCGAGATATTCGAGAATACGTTCTTTTACTTTATCTAATCCAAAATGATCATTGTCGAGCACTTTGGTGGCTTTCTTAATATTAAAATCGTCTTTGGTGTAAATCCCCCACGGCAGGTCGAGAATTAAATCCACGTAATTAAGCACCACACTATATTCGGCAGCAGCGGGGTTCATGCGTTGCAACTTTTCCAGTTCCTTATCCACCTGCTCTTTAGCTTTTGCCGGCAGAGTGAGTTTGCTCATTTTTTCTTTCAGGCGCTGTATATCTTTATCTGCACCGTTCATCCCCAACTCTTCCTGAATGGTTTTGAGTTGTTGCGATAGAAAATAGTCTCGCTGCTGCTTGTCTATATCCTGCTTTACTTTGTTCTGTATATCGCTTTTCATGCGCAACATCTGTAGCTCTTTGTTGAGGAGTTCGAGCACCGACTGCACTCTCTTTTTCATGTCGGCCATCTCGAGCAGTTGCTGCTTATCGGTAGTGGAAATGTTGAGGTTGGATGAAATAAAATGAGTTAGGATAACTGGGTTGGCAATATTGCGCAACACAATAGCCGCTTCACTTGGTATTTGCGGATTGAGCTTTATAATTTCAGCCGCAAGATCTTTGATACTCAAAATAGTGGCATCAAAAGGTTTGTCTTCCACCGGAATGGTGTCGTGCAGTAAACTGATTTCTGCTTTCATGTAAGGGTCGCTTTGTACCAGTGCATTGGTAACAAACCGAGTGCGGCCTTGAATGATCGCGGTAGTGGTGCCATCGGGCATTTTTATCAGCCGCATAATATTGGCCACGGTACCCACCTTGTATAAATCATCAAATTCAGGGTCTTCTATGCTACCGTCAGTTTGACCGACAACCCCGATTAATTTATTGGTTTTATATGCCTCTTTGACAGCTACAATACTTTTGTCGCGCCCTATAGTGATGGGAATCACTACTCCGGGAAATAAAATTGTATTGCGCAAGGGAAGTATGGGAAGAATATTGGGAATCTCTAATTTCTTACCGTCAGCCCCTTCTTCTTCGGGCAGTATGGGCAAAAACTCTACTTCTTCGTCACTGATGGGCTGCGATAAAAAATCCTTTATATCCATGTTTTTCTCTGATTTAATTCAAGTATAGAATCTTCTATTTGTCAATCACTATGCCAAGTAAAAGATGTCATGCGTCTTTGGCATCAAGCGGCTCTATTTTTTTCGGAACACTACTATTCGATTAGAATTAGTACCGCGGTTATTGTTCTTTACTCCCCAAATGTTAGAGGTTTTAGTAAACGATTGTTGATTAATAATAATCCCATCACAAGCAAAGCCTGCTTTTAAGCCAAGAGGCACTACCGTTTCGTCCAGTTTTACTTTCCCATTTCGCACTTCCCCCACTTCAAAAGCTACGACTCCCTCCGGTATTGTAATGCGGTACAACTCATCAAAGACCAATTGCATTTTGGCACTCCATTCCTTTACTGTTTTGCTCATAGTTATGTTCTTCTCCACGGCTGAAACATCAATGCCATTGAACCAGCATCGCAGCCAGTTATCAGAGGCATACTGCACCACGTCTAAGAATGGCGGGGAAGTTACTGTGAGTGCCACGCTATTATCCATGATGGCTGTTGTGGAGGAAGCATCACCGTTCAAAGTGATAGACTGAACAGATGAAAGCGTTTTTCGCATTTCATCAGTTATTCCGCTCAGTAATTGTTTTGATTTTCTCAAAATCAATTCCTTCACCTGGCGGTATTCGGGTTCTTGATTTCGCGACTTGTTTATTTTTTTCTGTCGTTCTGCTGTCACCGCTTGATTGGGAGGAAGGGTGTAAACGGAGAAAAAGCCTTTGGAGTGTCCTGTGAGACGATTGGTAGCCACCATCTGAATCCAATTATCAACGGGGTCTGTTTTTTGTTTATTCAACAGATAGTTTTTAAGCGCCACAATTTCTTTCTCCGTGTTTGGGTGATAAAACATGGAGAGATCAATATCTGTTTGTTCCTCACCGGCTAAGTCAATAGATTCTAAACGGGTGCTTATCTCTTTTAATTCAGGAATATGAATCCGAGGAGAAGTCAGTAACAGACTTAGCGGATTCACATCGTTGGCGATTACGTTTCTTCCCATCAAAGCCGCTTCAATATTGGTGGTTCCCCTTCCGTTAAATGGATCGTACACCCAATCGCCTTCTTTCGTAAAAAGGGAAATAAAGAAACGCGGAAGTTGTGGTTTGAAGCAGGCCCGGTACGACACCTCATGGAGCGGATTAGACTGGCGCTGTTTGGAGGTCCAAAACTCATTAATAAAGATTGGAAAGCGATCCCCTCCGTACTCAAAATATTCCAACTGCGTAGCGGTGCTGGCTTCTTCAAATTTGAATGAGAGTATATGCTGATGAAAATTTTCGGTTGTCAAGCCTTTTAGTTTGAAGTAAAAGTCGTTTTCTGTCGGTAAACGACAAACCCTGTTTTCCCACAGTCTATATTTTCATCTTTCTTTGCTTTGCTTTTCTATTTTTGCACCTCATTTCAAAACTATGTCACCAATAAAGAATTTGGTTAATTTCGCGGCTAAAATTTTCAAAATGGGAAAAGATACAAAGAAGGCAAAATCAAAGCCTGTAGCTAAATCCAAGAGTAAGCCGGTGGCTAAAAAAGCCTCGGTTAAGGGAGTAAAGAAAACGGCTAAACCTGTAAAAAAGGCAAGCCCGGTGAAGGCAAAAAAAGTAGTGAAACCCGTTAAGAAAGCTACCCCTGCCAAAAGTAAAAAGGGAAGCAAAGTCATTAAAAAGGCAGTGCCGGTTAAGTCGAAAAAAATAAGCAAACCGGTAAAAAAAGCTACACCCGTTAAAGCGAAAAAAGTGGTAAAGCCGGTGAAGAAGGCAAAGCCGGTTGCAAAAAAGGTGGTAAAGAAGGTCGAGAAGAAAATAGTGAAGAAGCAGGTAAAAGTCGCTGCTCAAAAAACGGCAAAGCCGGTGGTTAAGAAAGTTGCAAAAAAGAATGTGGTTCAAGCGAAACCAATTCAGAAGAAAATAGTAAAACAGGAAAAGCCGGTGAGTAAGGTGCCTGTAAAACAGGAGAAGAAAAAAACACCAAAACCTATTACTCAGCGTGCGGAGCCGGTGACACACTCAAAAGAGGAGCAAAGAGAATTACCAGAAAAAATAAATGTACAAAAGATGAGATACAGCGATGAAGATTTGAAAGAATTCAGAGAACTAATAGAAGGCAAATTAGCCA
>CAZQYO010000302.1:0-3610 GCA_964597415.1 uncultured Chitinophaga sp. | reverse complement strand
GATGTAGGCCGGGTAACTCCTGAAAGCAACCCCTATTTCGATATAGAATCTGTGCGCTTTTTTACCGGTGATTACAATGCGGTGAATGAAGAAAGCAAGGTATATCTCCGGCAAATAAACCGAGAGGCCACACAATATCTCTATGTAGAATTCAAGTTTCGGAACAAGGTGCCTACCGAATGGAATTGTGAAGTTTTCTTTAACTGGTATAATGCGACCGGCTTATCCAAAGCACGAATCGAAAGATTCCGAAAAATTGAAGACGGCAAACTAAACGAAGTTTTTACCTTCAATGAAGGCTGGGGCAATGATACCCCCGGCACCTGGAAGGACAGTAACTATCGCCTCGAAATAGTTTTCTTAGATACCGTGATTGCGGTCGTTCATCTAAACACCGGTGAGGAAGATGTAGAAGGAGAACCGGAAATTATCACCGCAGGAGGGCACGTAAACATACTGAGCACCAACATGCCGGCTACTCCGGACGAATCACTCGAACATCATTTAAAAAATCTGGACAGCCTGATTGGCTTAGAAGAATTAAAAAAGGAAATAAAGAATCACGTCAACTATCTCAACTTTCTAAAACTGCGTCAGGAAAAGGGCTTCAATGAATCTGACCGTATTTCGCTTCATTCTGTCTTTTTGGGGAATCCCGGCACGGGGAAAACTACCGTAGTAAAAATGTTGGGACAGATTTATAAATCTATGGGGCTGCTCAGTAAAGGGCATGTAAAAGAGGTAGATCGCTCACAACTCATTGGCGAATACATCGGACAAACTGCTCCTAAAGTAAAAAAAGCGATTGAAGAGGCGAAAGGCGGCATCTTGTTTATTGACGAAGCCTATTCCTTAGCTCGCGAAGCAGATGACTCGAAAGATTTCGGGAAAGAAGCTATAGAGATTATTTTAAAAGAAATGAGCGATGGCTCCCCCGACCTTGCCGTGATGGCTGCCGGATACCCACACGAAATGCAGGTATTCCTCGATTCTAATCCGGGTCTCAAATCGCGCTTTGCCAGTCACTTTCACTTTGATGATTACGTTCCCGAAGAATTGCAACTCATAGCACTGCAAGCAGCCGGCTATAGAAACATTAAACTGACGGACGAGGCGCAGAAATACCTATTCGACCAATTAACCGAAGCCTACCGAAACCGCGACCGCACTTTCGGAAATGCCCGCTATGCCTATTCTGTGATTGATGAGGCCAAAATGAATTTGGGCTTGCGCTTAATGCAGCGAGCCGATTTACACGAGTTGAGCGAAGAAGTGCTCTCTACCATTGAAGTGGAAGATTTAGAGCAAGTGTTTAAAAACAAAGGCAGGCGCAAAGCTCAGATAAAACTGAATGAAAAAATGCTTCGCGATGCCATGAATGAGTTAAACGAACTCGTTGGGATTTCCAACATTAAAAACGAAGCAAACGAATTAGTAAAACTTGTGCGCTTTTATGAAGAGATAGGGCGCGATGTCACCAACAAATTTTCACTTCACAGTGTTTTTGTGGGCAATCCGGGAACAGGGAAAACTACCGTAGCCCGCATTATTGGTAAGATATACAAAGCACTCGGCCTGTTAGAGCGCGGCCATTTGGTGGAGGTAGATAGGCAGAGTTTAGTAGCCGGATTTGTTGGGCAAACCGCTACCAAAACAGAAAAGCGCATTAAAGAAGCAAAAGGCGGGGTGCTGTTCATAGATGAGGCCTACGCTTTAGGCGAAGGCGGAACGGGAAACGATTTTGGCAAAGAAGCCATTGAAACACTCCTTAAAAGAATGGAAGACATGCGGGGTGAGTTTGCCGTTATCGTAGCCGGATATACCGAACCCATGCACCGTTTTCTCGAATCTAACCCGGGACTAAAATCGCGCTTCGACCGCATTTACACTTTCAATGATTATTCGGCTGAAGAGCTTTATGAAATCGCCATCATGTTATTGACAAAAGAAAACATACAACCGGATGCGGAAGCCGATGCCTACATGAAAAGCTATATCCAAAGTCTGTACGATTATCATGATAAATTCTTTGGCAACGGTCGCGAAATCCGAAAGTTTATTCAAGATGCGGTGCAGAACCAAAATCTCCGCTTGGCGGGAATCAGCAAAGAACACCGCAGCAAAGAAATGCTCGAAACCCTCACTCTTGAAGATTTAAAGGAGTTTAAAATTCAGGAAGGCAAACGCGGCAGTTTAGGATTCAAATACTAAATGGCGATAGCCGCTATGCAGGCAACAAATTTTCATTTATGAATTTGAAACGATTCAACATCAGGGTATATGGTATTTTAATCAACCCGTTACAGCAAATATTAGTATCTGACGAGGTTTTCAAAAATGGAATAAGAGCTACAAAATTCCCCGGTGGAGGTTTAGAGTTAGGCGAGGGAACCACTCACTGTCTGATTCGTGAGTTCAGAGAAGAAGCGGGCATCAACGTATCTATCAAAACACACTTCTATACCACTGACTATTTTCAACCTTCGTTCTTAGATAACGATAGCCAAATCATCAGCATCTACTACTTAGTAGAATCAGACGAGTGGCAAAAAATAAAAGTATCGGACAAGAAATTTGACTTTACCGTTACTCCCGGAAACGAGGCAGAGAGTTTTCGCTGGGTGCCCCTCTCCCATCTATCTGCCGAGAGTACCATTATTTTACCGATAGATAAAATAGTTGTTCAACTGCTCGCCCAATCTTTGCCTTAGCTATTCTTAATTTTTGCTTATAAATCCATTCTTTCTTTGCCGTGCCGGCTGCCTGCCGTAACTTTAGAACTGACAAGGGGCATCCATCCCACACACTTGAGTCTTTGCTCCAACCTATTTGTTCATCTAAACCTTGTATCATGGTACTGTTAGCAAATATTTATCACCATCCGGTAGTTTTTTGGGTACTGATACCCACCTTGCTGTGCTTTGTTTGGATCATTATTTTGGCTTGGGAGAGCCGTCTGCCTCCGGAGAAAAAGTTTCTTGACAAAATCCGCAAAGGTGGCTCCGACAATTCTTCTGCCGAGCACGAGCATAGTATTCAGCATTGAATACTTGCCCTTCACATCCTTAGCCAACTAATTTTCCCTACCCGTTTCATCACCCGATAGGGTATAGCTGTTGACTTGTCATTATCTACTCGCATAGTCACATGCGGATGGGGAAGTGATTAGTCGTGTGTGCCTCTTTAAGGAATATGCTTTTGGCGGGTGCAAGTATTTGCGCCAAACGAAATTAATTTCAAATGTTTGGTGGCTCACTTTGCCTAAATTATTGGTTTGACTGTTATGGAACAAGAACATTATCTAATAGTGTATCTCGATACAGAATATTAGCCGATTCTTAACCGTCCTCCAAGCAGATTGCAAATCTGCAATTATCTGTATGTTCAACATGTACTCCGGAACATTGTGGAACAGCGGTGTTATACTCTTCCTTTATAAAAACATCGAGTTAATACACTACTACATAGAAAACAAAATACGACTTGGAGTGCTATTTAAAGTGTTTTGGCTTTTGCAAACAATTTCCGGGAAGTGTTGCGGGGGGTTTGCTATGTGTTTTTACCGTTCCCGCACATGTCAGAATGGTTTTAGCACAAGTTTTTACCGTTC
>CAZQYO010000301.1:0-3666 GCA_964597415.1 uncultured Chitinophaga sp. | reverse complement strand
GCGGCCTATTGCTGCCTACTGCCTTTTCCCCTAATGGCGATGGGATCAACGATGTTTTCAGAATACTGAACACCAACATTACCCTGAAGAACTTTGAAATAAACAACCGCTGGGGCGAGCTGGTGTTTAAAACCAGTGATATACAAAGCGGATGGGATGGAAAATACAAAGGGGTGGAGCAAGCGGCAGGCGTTTACGTGTGGTATGCCGATTATATTGTTACTAAAAGTGGTAAACGGAAATCAGCCATGGGGAATGTCACGCTGCTTCGTTAACGCGATTATGCCCGGGTCAGCCAAATGGGTGTTTCCCGGATGAATGAAAAATTTATGTACGTTTGGCACTGTAAAAAATCTTCGCATGGACAAAGAGTTTAACCTCGTTTCTGTAATCAAAACTATCCTTAAATGGAAAACTCCGATTATCGTCTTAACCCTCCTTTCCGGAGTTATTGCCGCCATCTTTTCTGTTTTTGTGATGGACGAATATTATTTATCATGGTCCACCTTTTACCCTACTAATCAGTCTCTCAGCGACCGCAGTGCTATTTTCAGTACTGAAAATGTACAATTAGAATACTTCGGCAACAAAGCAGATGTGAACCGCATATTAACCATTGCCAACTCTACTCCCGTCATTGACTTTGTGATTGACTCCTTTCACATTGCGCAGCATTACGATATAGATACCGCTAATCCGTATTGGAGAACTAAGGTGCGCAAGAAATTTGAAAAGAATTACTCAGCCATAAAAACCGATAAAGATGCCGTGGAAATTTCCCTCTATGATATAGACCCGAAGTTAGCAGCATCACTCATCAATACAGTGGTAAGCAAAGTGGACGACCTGAATAAACTTCACGTGAATGATGTAAAACGGAAATCGTACGCGGCCATCACCGATCAGATAGCGCAATATCAGACAGTCGTGAATGAATACATAGATACCATAGCTGATTTAGGAGAGAGGTACAAAATAAAGTCATCGGTAGGAGCAGATGGTACACTGATCATAGAAGGGAATGATTATAAAGCCGTTCAGCTCTACAAAGCCTTAGTGTCGAAACAGAATAATGCCACTCGAGAATTGAACAATCTGCTTAACATCAAAGGTCAAATGGCGGTATCCCTTCGCAATACCGAAAGTTCTCTGTTTATTTTAGAGCAGGCTTTTCCGGCTGATAGAAGAACTAAGCCGGTGCGCTCTTTGGTGGTGCTGGTAACGGTGTTGATCACAGCGTTTGTTTCGGTCATTGGAGTGTTATTGATTGAAGAAGCGAAAGAAATTAAAAAGCAACTGTAGCTTGACGCGATCGTTTGATAAATTTCAATTAGGGGCATTTGCCACTCTCGGAATTATTACCATAGCTTCGGTACTGATAGCTTTCCAATTAGAGCTTACCTACCTGATGCTTATTCCGGTAGCTGTATTGATTGCTTACTTAGGTATTCTGAATTTTCGTTTACTCTATTATCTTTTGTTATTCTGTATTCCCATTTCTATGGAGTACAACTTTTCATCTTCGCTCGGCACTGACTTACCGGATGAGCCTTTGATGATAGGGTTAATGCTTCTCACTTTTCTTTATCTGGCCCGGAATCCCAAAGCCTTACCAAAAGGTTTTTTCGGGAATATTCTGATAGTGGCCTTAGTTGTGCATCTGTTCTGGATATTTATAACGGCCCTCACTTCAGTGGACTTTTTAGTATCCTTCAAAGTGTTTCTGAGTAAAATATGGTACGTCACTTCCTTTACGGTACTTACCGCCATAGTTATCCGAACAAAAGAAGATTTGAAACGTGCATTTTGGTGTATTTACATTCCACTCACCTTAGCCATTGCTCAAGTTATTGTGCGGCATGCTCTGCTCGGCTTTTCATTTGAGGATATTAATCTAACCATGTACCCCTTCTTTCGCAACCACGTGAATTATGCAGCGATTGTTTCTGTTTTCCTTCCGCTCATTTGGCTGGCGCGCAGTTGGTATCCTAAAGGTTTTAAGCGGCACCTGTTGGGCTTTTCTATTCTTTTCTACATCGTTGCCATTTATCTCTCTTATACCAGAACATGTTATCTGGCTGTGCTTATGATATTGCCTGCTTCATTTATGATTCGCCACCGACTCACCCGTGTAGCTTTGCTCGGAGTGGCCGTTCTTACCATCGGGTTTATTTCCTATTTATTCACTCAGAACAATTATCTCAGTTATGCGCCCAACTTTAAAGAAACTATTTATCACGAAGATTTTGATGAGCACTTAGAGTCCACTTTTGAAGGGAAAGATGTATCGAGCATGGAACGTGTTTATCGCTGGGTAGCTGCCAGCAAAATGATAAAAGCGCACCCGTGGTTTGGTTTCGGCCCGGGGAATTTCTATCCCTATTATAAAAGCTATACCGTGACCAGTTTTCAAACCTATGTGAGCGATAATCCCGAGAAATCTACAGCCCATGATTATTTTATTCTGGTGCTCAGTGAACAGGGCTTTATAGGTTTAGCTATTTTTCTCTTCTTAACAGCTATTATATTTATTTATGGAGAAAGAGTGTATCACCGCATACAAAATGAAGAGGATAAGCGGATTGTTCTCGCAGTAATGTTAGTGCTTGCAATGGTTTATGTAAACCTGTTGTTGAGCGATATGATGGAATCAGATAAAGTGGGACCTTTCTTTTTCATTGGCCTTGCGCTGTTGGCCTCGTACGACATCAAACATCTATCACTTCAGACGAAGAGTGAGTAGCGTAATATCATCATCAAAATCGGTATCCTGCTTAAAAGTGATTACCTGATCAATCAGCTTAGTGGTAAAATCGTCTAATCCTAAAGTGTGATTTTGATTCACAAACTCAATTAGTCGCTCCATCTCAAACAGATTACCTTCCTTGTTCATCGCTTCCGATAAACCATCTGTGTAGTTGACAATCACCGCTCCGGGACTCACTTGTACCTCCCCGGAAGAAATAAAAGGGAGATTTTCAAACATACCGAGGATGGTGCAGCCCTCTTCCAGCAATTGAATTTTTCCATTATCCAATAAAATAGAAGGATTGTGCCCCGCATTCACGTATTGTAATTTGCGCGTTTTGCAATTATACACAGCGATAAAGCAAGTAATGAATTTCTCTCCCTTAGTAATTTCACACACCTTTCCGTTCAGCACATCCACAAACTGCGTCAGCGGGTATCTGCGGGTTAGCAGGATACGCATATTCGCCTGAAAATTTGCCATCAGGATAGCTGCGGGAATTCCCTTTCCCGAAATATCGCTGATGCAAAAGGCATATTCATAATCGGAGATCTGAACAAAATCGTAGTAATCTCCGCCAATATTTTTATGAGGCTTATAAAAGGCAGATGCCTCTATTACATCATTGTTCGGCAGGTTAGAAGGCACTAACATATTCTGCATATCAGCCGCCAGCTTCAACTCTTTCTGCATCACTAACTGATCAATTTGGCTCTTTACCAGCTTCTTATTTTCATTGGCTACAATGATAATGTTAGTGATGGTTTGAATGAATTTCAGTTTTTCCTCTTTGGTGTCTTGTTGATCATCGCTCAAAAAACCGAGTAGCGCAAACCCAATTGATTTTTTATTATGCACTACGGGAATCAGATACTCAAAGCCTTCTAACAAGGGGTCGCCCATGGCGGCAACGGGAG
>CAZQYO010000300.1:314-3692 GCA_964597415.1 uncultured Chitinophaga sp. | reverse complement strand
AAATCATCTTTCCCAAAGAATATCTGCGGTAACAATCAACTCAGTTCACTGAGTGGTTCCGTTATGTTTTCTTCAAGTTCGATTAATCTCACAATTTTAGATTAGCTGTTGCCCTTCTTCAAGGCAAATTCCACCAATCCCCCTGCTTAGTACAAAAGAATTTCAATGAAAAAGCACATTAGCCATTAGCCGATGTGCTTAGTTGCATTGTTTTGCTGAAAAACTAACTTTGTGCGTTGATAAAAGTGTATCGTTCCTGTCATTGAGTTTTAAGAAATCGTATCACTATGTTTCCCAGATTTAGTTTTTTCATACCCTCCCTTTTTTTTATCATTTCGGGATTTTTAGCCGGGGTGTTTTTCGCACTTAAAAAAGAGCAAAAGCAAATCAGTGTAAAGGTTTTTGTGATATACTCACTTGTCACTTTGCTTAGTTACGCTTTAATCGGACTTTCGGGTTTAATGAAAATAGAGAACCCGTTAAAATTATTTATCGCATTACAAGTCGGTTCTACCTTGTTAGGCATAATCCATGCCTTTACGCTATATCGGCTGAATGCGTGGAATGATCGCGATTCTTTTGTGCATGAATTGGTTTTTACGCTTTATGTTTCGGCTCTTGCTGCACTTTCTTTTATAGTGGTTTTCTCGCTTTGTAACCAGATGGGTTATGTGCTTATTTTCTCCGGTTCCATTATTTTCTTCCTTGTGCCCTTCCTGGTATTGAAGTGTTACGAATTTATGATTCAAATTCCCGAAGAAGTTTATACCAAATGGTTCTACCCTATTGGGCAAGGCGAAAATGATTTACCCGAAGAGTTACTGGACGATACCAATGTGGTGATCATTGAATTCAGGATGTTGCAGAATACGAATGAAGATTCCGAACTCATTAAATCGCGGAGCAGATTGCCTTTAAAAATTGAATTCAGCAAATTTTTCCCCGCCTTTCTCGAGCAATTTAATGATAGAAATCCCGGTCGTAAAATTCAATTTATGGATGCCAACAACGAACCGCACGGATGGAACTTTTATTTGTTGCCAAAATGGTGGCAGTTTAAAACTTACATAAATCCTCAGTTAACCATTCGCGAAAATGGAATTAAGGAGAATAGTATTATTATAGCCGAAAGAGTTTAATAGTATAAGCCTATGTTACCTCCTTTAAAATATTTCAATGTAAACTGGGTGGACGGCATGAAGCTCAGCAGCAATCATTTTGTAGAGCAGGAAAATGCGTTTATTGATCATCTGCGTGATATTGCCTGCCTTAGTCTTACTTCCTACAACTATGGTTTATTAGGATCATCGTCTGGCGACTCAAAGTCTCTGAGTATGAAGGTGGAGGTGGATAGAACTTCTTTATTGCGTGTTTATGTCAGTGAATGTCGGGCAATTACGCCTTCGGGAACACGTATTGAAATAACCGGAGCTAATCCGTTTAATCAAAGCAAGCCGGCTAATCTGGTGGGGGAATATAACCTGAGCGGAATGGCAAACGGAACGATTCTATACATAGTAGTTTCGGTCAATCCCTTTGCGAAAACGGCTGTTGGGGAACCCAATGTGAACGAAAACCCGCCACGCTATCCGTACACTGATTACAAGTACGAAATCAATGTTATTCCCGCAGAAGAAACAAATCTGGTGAGTAACGGACCTTTCCATCTTACGATTGGCAAACTAAAGGTAAACGGAAACACTGTTGATGTTATTAGCAACTACATCCCCCCTTGTTCGCAGGTGGTCAATCATCCCGAGCTATTGGATATATATCAGGATCTGAGCAAAGCATTAATCCGCCTTGAAACGGATTCCTCTTCAATTATTCAAAAAATATATCGCAAGGAACAGCAGAACGCTTTAGCTAAATCGGTGTTGTATTTAACTGAGAACCTCATCCAGTTTTTAAGTATGAATATGCACCGCTTCCGCTGGTTTGTTCCCGAAATGCCACCGGTGTTTATGGTAGAATACTTTGCCAGTTTTGCCCGTGTTATTAAAAACTCCATTGACCTGAAATCGGGTACAGGCAAAGAAGAGTTACTCACTTATATTAAAGACTGGATAGTAGAAGTAAACCAAGGCGAATTTGAAGCCATACTGGATGAAATGGTAAACATTGAATACAACCACATGGATATTAATGCTTCTATTGAAAAGATAGAGGCTTTCTGTGTTACCTTGACTACGGTTATCAGCAAGTTGAGCAAGCTCGATTACATTGGCGACAAACGCAAAGCAGATGTGATTGTTACTTCGCGCGGTGCCGATGTAGTTGATACTCCAAAAAAGAGAAGTTTTTTATTAGACTGACAGTAAATTGATATAACTACATGAAACCTCTTAATGCAAAAGAAAGAACCAAAGGACTACTAAAATTCATTGCTATTTTTTTAGTCACCGTTCTGTTGATTGTGTTTGCGGTGTACTTCAATAATTCCGCTGTTCCCAATAAAGAATTAGAATATTACAAAACCCGGTGCGCCTCCTTGCAAGACTCCATTGCTTCGGATATTTCTTTGCTTACTAAGCTGAATGAACTGAACGCCAATCTGGAGCAATACCAAGCTAATCCGAATAATATTGTCGCTCAAACATCAGTGGGCGCGGGCATCAACGGGCTGATGGATATGGCGAAAAAGGATTCTCTCCATTTTTCAGGGATAATAGCCGGACAGGCAGCAGCGGGTTACAGCATTGCCGCGAACGCTATTGTAAAACTAAAGCAGAGCGGAGATGCCATGGGGGACAACAGTAAGCTGAATGCCGACCTTACAAAATGCCAGACAGAATTGGACAAAAAGGATCAGCAAATAAAGGATTTACAGGCTAAAATGGAGAAGTGTAAGAAGTGGTAACACAGTCGCAGTAAATTTTTGATGAAGAGTATGAGTAAGAAATCGGTGTTTGACAGAAGTGCTTTAGTGTTTATTGCCGTGCTGTGGGTATTAGCCTTATCTGTTATCGGCTATAAACAGATTCACTCTATGATGAATCGCTGTCCTGAAATAAAAATCCGGTTATCTGAAAATCAAATCAACGCTTCGCTTCCGTTTACTGCCAGTTTTGAAAACAATAAAGTAAAAAGTTGGGATTGGAACTTTGGCGATGGCTCAGCACATGGCACCGGTGCAACGGTCAGTCATATTTATAAAAGCGCGGGTAAATACACTCTTACACTTACCGTAAACGGAAAATGCACTGAGTCCTTAGCTTTAGATGTAGCAGCGGATGACCACCATTTACCTACACCTGTTATAGAGGGGCCTGCCACCGCTAAAGTAGGTCAACCGGTCAGTTTTAAAGAAGTATCGGGCTTAGGTACCAGTTGGGAGTGGTCGTTTAAAGAACCCGGCACGGTTGATTCAAGAACTCA
>CAZQYO010000300.1:0-304 GCA_964597415.1 uncultured Chitinophaga sp. | reverse complement strand
AAGCCACTTACACCTTTAGTTCCGCAGGCAAGAAAACCATCAGCGTTACTATGAACGGAGCGGGTAAAAGCGAGGTAGCTTATTTCGATGTAGATGTAAATGAAATAGTAACTACGAGTCAGAAACCGGTGATTACCGAAACGCAGTTTATTATTATGCTGTATCAGATTATTGACCGAAAGAAAGATGCCTCTATTTTTAAGGATGCTCTTTGCGGAAAGATGAATATGATCGCGATGGTGAATAATGAGAAAAAACCTTTTGATGAATTTTGCAAGCAGATACGCAACTCCCATCACCGCAC
>CAZQYO010000299.1:0-3698 GCA_964597415.1 uncultured Chitinophaga sp. | reverse complement strand
TTTACTAAACCTGCAAAGCAGTAAGGCGCATAGACCGATGAGAAAAACTCATAGAAACCGTAATCCACTTTTAGATGTAAGTAGTGGCGTAATCGCTTATCTAAATTACTATCCACCGCCCATCCGTATTTTTCGTGGAGCAACCAATCAGACGACATCCATTGTATCATGTGATTTTCGGACCAATAACCATGCAGCGTATCGCTTTTGTTAATCCAAAACGGAAGTTGATGAAGTGGAGGAAGAATAAGGGAATCATATTGCCCGGTACTCAGAAACAGAATACGCACTAATTTTACTATATCGAAATCTACCGTTCCTTTTACCGGCAGATTATTGATGAGATCGTATAGCGCGGCAGTATCCAAAGGCACTCCTTGATAAGCCTGAATAGTGATAGCATCTTTGTCGAAGTTAGTTAAGGCATTATTAATATAATCCGTTCTGCGCTGTTCGTAAACAGCATTATTAGCAGCAGAGGAACTAATGGCTAAGGACAATGCCGCCAACAAAAGGCCGAAGGTTTTCATATCGAAATTCAGATAGATGGCTAAGGATGCTAGTGAAGGAACTATTATTTGCCGTAACGCACATTAGAAAACACTCCACCGGTGACTACCACACCCGTATTTTTAGTTACTCTTCTGGCACTGAAGCCAAAGGTACCACTGATCACTTTGCGCAGGGTGTCAATAGTGGTAATAGTTACGGAGCCGGAGTCGTTCACCCCATAAGTATAAGGCTCTCCGCTAAAGGACAGAGCAACATCTACAATCGGTACAGGTTGATTAATTTGATTGGGGATGAACATGAAATTCATAGGCCTTCCCTCCTGATCAGTTCCATAAATCCGAATACTCGGATTCAAGGTTTGACCGCGAACGTTTGAACTGATGTAGGCAGTACCACCCAAAGTGCAGGACAAAGCAGGTACCCCTGCGCAGGGGGCGCAGTCGCCATTGCAATCAATTTCGGTTTCATTTCCATCCTTGATTCCATTATTGCACAAGGCAGCATTATTGTTGGTTTCCTTAGTACATGAATACATGGAAAAAAGGAAAAAGAAAGAGAGTAAAAAGAGAAAAACTGTTCTCATTGTGAAAGAAGTTTTTTAGTTAAGTTAAAAATAGAGTTGCCATTCCTATACCGGTTAAACTGACAGAGATAAAACTACCCTTTTTTTTTAATCGCAAAATAACCGCTACAATTTTCCGCGCTATCTGCTCTACTCTCACCTTCTCGTCCACCAAAATACTGTTTCGGGGAAAGAGCAAGTGCCGGGTGAAGGAAGCCCACTATTTCGTTACTGAAATATTTTTCACCCATTTTTTTTATGCGCAGTTAGCACTTGAGGTTATAAACAATAGCTGTGGATATGCGGCTTCGGAAGTCCAAATGATAACTGTCATCTTTATCCAATTATTCTTATTTATGTCAGCCAAAAGCAAAAAAATAATTCCTATGAATAAGTTACCGATCTTTCTGTTGATAGCCGCCACCTCCTTCCTTTTATCTTCCTGCAAAAAAGAAATAGAAGAAAGTATTCAAAGCGCAGAAGACAATGCGCAGATTGAAACCGAGTACTCTCATATTTATGATGTGGTAGCTGATTATGCCAGCACTGACTCCCGCACAGGCAAAACAGAGGATTACCTGCTGCCTAACGGAGCAGTGGTCACTTTTTCTGACTCTACTTTTGATGATGGAGACGGAGTAGATTTTATTATTGATTATGGCCCGCTTAATCACGGAGGCACTACTAAAGGGTTAGCTTGTAAAGATGGTCGTTACCGCGCAGGCAAAATTCATGTAGGCATGAGTTCCCATTGGAGCGATATTCCCTGCACCCTCACTATTGCTATTTCAGCAGCCGATGAATATTATGCGGGCAATGGAAGTAAAATGTATAAGGTTACCGGAACCAAAGTAGTGGAGCGCACTTCTGACACCTCTTATACCACTACTGTGACAGATGCTACTCTTCAGCGCGACAATGGAATTGTTTCCTGGAGTGCCAACAAAAATATTACTCTCACACACGATGCCGGCACGGGTTGGCTAAATGATGAATACACCGTTACAGGAAATGCCTCCGGGACTAATGCTAACGGAGTGGGATTTACGGTGCAAACGCTTACTCCTTTGGTAAAGAAATTGTCTATCGAATGTATGAGAACGTTTATTGCAGGAGAACTCACCATTACCAATACCAACGGCAAAGTACTCTCTATTAACTACGACAGTTTTGGGGATCAAGCATGTGACAATACGGTAACCGTTACTTACAACGGCAAGTCGAGGAATATTACTCTTTGGTAATCTCTTTTTCTTTTGTTACACCGCTACACTGTGTTCGCGTAGCGCATCATTCAAGGAAGTCTTTTTATTAGTAGATTCTTTGCGCTGGCCTATGATCAACGCACAAGGCACTTGATAACTTCCGGCAGGAAACTCTTTGGTATAGCTGCCGGGAATCACGACCGATCGCGCAGGCACATACCCTTTGAACTCCACCGGGTGAGAACCGCTTACGTCAATAATTTTAGTGGACATCGTCAATACCACATTAGCCCCAAGAACTGCTTCTTTCTCTATCCGCACCCCTTCCACAACTATACATCTCGACCCGATGAAACAATTATCTTCAATAATCACCGGTGCTGACTGTACAGGTTCCAGCACCCCGCCTATGCCTACTCCCCCGCTCAGGTGAACGTGCTTGCCTATCTGCGCACAAGAACCAACGGTGGCCCATGTATCTACCATTGTTCCCTCATCCACATAAGCACCAATATTTACATAGCCGGGCATCACAATCACTCCCTTCGCCACATAACTCCCGTAGCGAATAATACCATGAGGCACCACGCGAATACCTAAATCTTTAAAGTTTTTTTTCAGAGGAATTTTATCGTAAAACTCCATAGGGCCCGCATGAAATGTCTCCATTGATTGAATGGGAAAATAAAGGATTATCCCCTTTTTTACCCATTCATTTATCCTCCAGCCTTTTTCCGTAGGCTCCGCTACCCTAATTGCTCCCTTATCTAATAACTCCACTAATTTGCGAATAGCTTGTTGCACTTCGCTTTGTTGCAACAATGTGCGATCTGCCCAAGCCTTTTCAATGCGACTCTTTATTTCTTCCATATCCATTCCGAACAGTTTTTGAAACAGGACAATGATACACTGTTTGTAAAAGGGGGAAAAATTTTTCGCCTGCATTATTTATATCTATAAATTTGAAACCTATAATTACAGCTATGAAACAAGGGAAGATATTTCTACTAATGGCCGGAATTTTATTTCTGTCCTTCCAATCAGAGGCACAGATATTCATCAATACCGGAAATCCAAATTTGGAAAAGTACAGGGATGAAAACCCCGGTGCCGTGTTGTGGGAAACGGATAAGAATTATACAGACAGTGTAATTCCTCCGGCTAAAAAAACAGAAGCGGCTCCCATGGTAGAAAAAAAGAGCGAAAAGAAAATTATTCAGGAGACGGTAGCAAAGAAGGAGACGGTGAAGCAGGAACAAAATGTTTCGGAAGCAAAATCACATGCTAATGGCGGTAATCCTCCGGTGGATTACCCCGAAAATGCAGAACCGGGCAAATGCTACGCTCGCTGCTATGTGCCCGATCAGTATGAATACCAGGAAGAGCAAGTAGTAGATGTCCCCGCGCATGTAAAGCTG
>CAZQYO010000298.1:0-3709 GCA_964597415.1 uncultured Chitinophaga sp. | reverse complement strand
AGAAAAATGAATTTGCAAAGCCCTTCATTGGTGAGCACCCAACTCTTTGAGCGAGCGAAGCATTTGTGCCCGCAGGCAAATCTCTTATAGGCTACGTTTTGTCAATATTTTCGGTGGTGTGCTGCGCTAAAATCTTTGACAGATTTTGTTTGAATAGGTTGAAAGAGAAAGTGGTAAGTGTTAGCTATTCTGATGATTGCCAAAAATGAAACGATCCCCAAAACGATGGCTTAGTTTTTTTCTAACTCCTCTTTGAGCTCCAGCAAAAAGCCTTTGACTTTTTTCAACTTTTCTATCAGCTTCAACTTTTTTTCTTCGTTTTCAGGGTTAGTCTTTAATCGAAGTTTTGCCCCTTCTAAAGTGTAGCCCTTTTCCTTGACAAGGTGGTGGATCAGCTTAATTTTTTCGATATCGCTTTTAGTAAACAAGCGATCCCCTTTCGCATTTTTCTTGGGTTTCAGCACGTCAAATTCTTTCTCCCAATAGCGCAACAAGGATGCATTTACCTGCATCATTTCCGCCACTTCGCCAATAGCGTAGTAGAGCTTTTCGATTTCTTTTTCCTTGTAAGCCATTTTATTTCAGTGAGCGAAATTAACTTCAATTATAGATGGATGAAGATAATGTTTTCGCGATAGTTTGGAATAAGAAAGCAGCCCTTTTTGGGAATTTATACTGATAGCACAAATTCAGGGTTTTCTATTCTCGGTTAATCTAATGCTTGCCCCGGATTGCCGGAAAGTTCCAACATTTTCTGGAACTCTGCATCCTTTAGGTCGTTGTAGTAAAAGTAAACAGGATTTACCGCACTGCCGTTCTTCAACACCTCATAATGCAGGTGCGGGCCGGTGGACTTCCCGGTGCTACCTATATTTCCGATCAAATCTCCGCGCTTCACTTTTTGCCCCTGCTTTACCTGAAAACGTGACAAGTGAGCGTATCTAGTTTTGTAGCCGTAGCCGTGATTAATGATGATTTCATTGCCGTAGCCGCCAAACGAATAGTTGACCGTTTCTACTACTCCGTCACCGGTGGCAAAAACTTCGGTTCCTATTGGGGCACTAAAATCCATCCCCTCATGGAACTTGGCAATTTTATAAATAGGATCTACGCGGTAGCCATAGCCCGAGGCAAGCCGCTTTAATTTCTTATTGGAAACCGGTTGAATAGAAGGGATAGACACCAACATTTGCTGTTGATTCTTCACCATATCGGCAATCTGATCAAAGGACTTGGACTGTATCACCATCTGCTTTTTCAGCTTATCTACTTTCATAGAAATGTCCTTCATCAACTCTCCATTATCGTATTTTTCTAAGTAGCGAAACTTGTTTACCCCTCCTGAGCCGGCCTGCCACACATCATCGTTAATCGGGTCGGCTTCAAACATCACGCGGTAAATGTTTCCATCGCGATAATGAAGTTCTTCTAAAACGGACGAAAGCCTATCCACTTCCTGATTCAGCAGGTAATATTGATCTTGCATTTCCCCTATTTCTCCTTTCAGAATTTTCTCTTTCGGGGAGTCCACAAATTTGTAATAGACAGTAGAAATTGCGAGAGAAAACACCAGTGCCGCCACCATAAAAGCCAAGACCTTTAAAAAACGGGAAGTCCAACTGACCACTGCCTTTTCATAGCGAAGAGTGTGGGTATTGAAGATGTATTTTTCTTTTTTCCTTAAAGCCATTTTTAATGCAGTTCGGGCTGGTGGTGTTGCTTAACAGTATCGCTATTTCTTTTATTTTCGTGCCTCCTCAAAATCGGGTATCAAACTCAATTTTGAAGGGCTAAAGTAGTTGAAAATTTATTTTAAGCTACCCATTCATAGTGGAGAGAGTTTAAATTCAGTTAAGAGATGGTAAAGAGTTTAGGCAAAATCGTGTACAGGGAAATGAAAAGCGATTTTGATTCGTGAAGTCAGATAAAGTAGCAATATGACGGCTGAGAAAATACGCCAAGCGTTTCTTGATTTTTTTAAAAGTAAAGGGCACAAGATTGTGCCAAGTGCCCCCATTGTGGTAAAGAATGACCCTACGCTGATGTTTATTAATAGCGGTATGGCACCCTTCAAAAATATTTTTTTGGGTAATGATCCAATAAAATATCCTCGAATAGCCGATACGCAAAAGTGTTTGCGCGTAAGTGGTAAGCATAACGATCTCGAAGAAGTTGGAGTAGATACCTATCACCATACCATGTTTGAAATGCTGGGTAACTGGAGTTTTGGCGACTATTTCAAAAAAGAAGCGATTGAATGGAGTTGGGAACTACTGACTAAGATTTATGGCTTAGAAAAGAGTCGCTTGTATGTGACCGTGTTTGAAGGCGATGCCAAAGAGAATTTGACATTTGACCAAGAAGCATTTGATGAATGGAAGAAATGGATAGATGAAAGTCGTATTCTGAAAGGAAATAAGAAAGATAATTTTTGGGAAATGGGAGATACAGGGCCGTGTGGACCCTGCTCCGAAATTCATATTGACCTGCGAAGTGATGACGAGCGCAATAAGAAAAACGGCAAAGATTTAGTAAATGCCGGTCATCCGCAGGTAATAGAAATCTGGAACAATGTGTTTATGGAGTTTGAGCGCAAAGCCGATAGCTCCTTAGTGAAGTTAGATAAGCGGCATGTAGATACAGGAATGGGCTTTGAACGCTTGTGTGTAGCTATTCAAAAGAAAACAAGTAATTACGATACCGATATTTTTCAGCCCACTATTCAGTGGATTTCAAAGAAGTGCAACAAGGTGTATAAAGGTGGAGAGGATAAAACCGATGTGGCGATGCGCGTGATTGCAGACCATATTCGCGCTATATCCTTTACCATTGCAGATGGGCAGTTGCCTTCCAATATGGGCGCGGGATATGTGATTCGAAGAATTTTGAGAAGAGCAGTCCGCTATGGTTATTCTTATCTCGGTTTTGAAAGCCCATTTCTCTGTGACTTGGTTCCTCTAATTGCTAATCAGTTTGCAAATGTATTTCCCGAATTAAAAGCGCAGGAAGGGTTTGTAGCGAATGTAATTAAGGAAGAAGAAATTTCATTTTTAAGAACTCTTGCGCATGGCATTAAGCGTTTTGCACTTATTGAAGAGGAGCTCACAAAATCAGAAAGTAAAATAGTAGAAGGGAAAGTAGCTTTTGAACTTTTCGACACTTACGGCTTTCCTCTTGACCTTACACGCCTGATGGCTGCTGAAAAGGGATTCTCCATTAACGAAGAAGACTTTAACAAGGAGATGGCTGCACAAAAAGCCCGTGCCCGCAAAGATGCGGCTACCGACCAAAGTGACTGGGTAGAAGTAGGAGAGGAGACCAAAACAGAATTTATCGGTTATGATTTTCAAGAAGCTGAGGCACGCTTAGTAAAATACAGAAGTGTAAAACATAAGGATAAAGAGTTGTTTCAATTAGTGTTAGACAAAACACCTTTCTATGCAGAAAGTGGAGGCCAGGTTGGCGATACCGGTTACCTTGATTTTAGCGGAGAGAAACTGGACGTACTCGATACCAAAAGGGAGAATGACTTGATCGTTCATCTCGTAAAAAAACTTCCTGCCAAAACAGAAGTGCCGGTACATGCCCATGTGAATGGCGCGAGAAGAAATGATACTATTAAAAACCACTCCGCCACTCATTTGTTACAAGCGGCTTTAAGGCAGGTGCTTGGCCATCATGTACAGCAGAAAGGCTCGCTGGTTCATCC
>CAZQYO010000297.1:0-3719 GCA_964597415.1 uncultured Chitinophaga sp. | reverse complement strand
GAGAGTGAAGCAACTCCCTTTGGGGGTGGTGCCGCCCCCGAAGGGATTGTGAAAATACCCGAAGGGTTTTTGTCCCTCTACTACCGGTTTTAGGGTTCCGGCTGTATGCAAAGTTTGGGAAAAGAGAGCAGCACCACCTTAACGGTGTGGCAGATTAGCCCCTCTTAAAACAGGTCTCCCTGATTGCCATTTTTAGTGATTCGGGGCTTTATGTCAAGTTCAATAGTAGTCCCTATCTCCACTTCATCGGGCAGAGTAGTTCCCTTTTCAACTTCTATCACCTTGCCCGAAACGGTATTCTGCGAAAGCCGGTTGCCCAGTGCTTTCCATCCTTTCACCTCCATAATTTCGTTCAACTTTACTTCCTCTTCTATTTTCTCTTTCGACTTTCCTTTTAGCACACTGAACTTTACCCACACTTCGGGGCGGGCAGAAAACACTAATAGTTTTGAATCCTTGTGTTCGGTAGTAATGGAAGACTTAAAACGCTCGCTTTTCAACTCTATCCGGAATCGCTTCACATAGTAGTTTTTGCTATCGCCATCGTAATACACACAGGAATAAATTTTTTCGGGATAAAATTTCTCAATGGCCACCATATCCTCCGTTTCGTATTTGTTGGTCAGCTCAAAGTTGGTCAGTTCTACATTGCCATCTTTATAAGCCACCAACACCTGATTTCCGGTATTGAATTCTCCGAGGTATTGGCATTTGTCTTTTTCTTCATTCACTAATCTCCCAAATTTCTCATCGAACCAAATCTTCATGCCGCCAATAGATGATTTGCCTTTTTCTAACAAATCCATTTTACGCACCGGAAACTTGGTCAGAATATTTCCATTGCTCTGCCGACCTTTAATGTCAATAGAGGCATAATCAAATTCAAACTCTTTGATGCGAGCTGTGCAGTTAGGGTGCAACTGCACTTTCACAATCTCTGATTCAGAATTGGGGTTAGCGGTAAAGTAAAGCACCTTAGTGCCGGGAGAGCCTTGCGTAAGGTCGTATTCTTTTTCGCGGGTTACACCTGTTACATGAAAGCGCTTAACAAAGGTGCGCTTGCTCTTGCCATCGTAGTAGGCCATGTTGTAAGCAGTGCGCTCATCACCTTTTTGCCACACGGCAATGTGCAGAATATCTTTGCCCACAAATTTCTTGTCGCCAATGCGGGTTACCATCATTTTGCCTCCGCGGGTAAAGGCGATAATGTCATCTAAGTCGGAACATTCGCATACAAATTCGTCCTTCTTTAAACCGGTTCCCAGAAAACCTTCGGCTCGGTTCACATACAATTTTACATTCGTAGCCGCTACCTGCTTTACTTCAATTTCTTCAAAGCCCTTTATCTCTGTTTTGCGCTCGCGCCCTTTGCCATACTTCTTTAACAGGTTCTGGAAATAAGCGATGGTGTACTCGTTCAGCAGCTTTAAATCGTGAGCTACTTGTTTTAATTCCGCTTCGATAGATTTGATTTCTTCATCGGCTTTAAAGGCATCGAACTTTGAAATACGCTTGATTTTAATTTCTGTCAACCTTACAATATCCTCTCTGGTAATCTCCCGATAGAATATTTTTTTGTAAGGCTTTAGTCCCCTGTCAATGGTGTCAATGACCGCTTCCCATGTTTCGCACTCTTCAATATCACGATAAATTCTTTTCTCAATAAATATCTTCTCCAGAGAAGAATAGTGCCAATCATTTTCAAGTTCACCTAACTTAATCTCTAACTCACGTCTTAATAATTCTTTTGTGTTCTCTGTAGAAATTTTCAGCAATTCGTTGACGCTGACAAAGACCGGTTTATCATTTAAGATAACGCAAGCATTTGGTGATATAGAAATTTCACAATCTGTGAATTTGTACAGAGCATCAATCGTGATGTCCGGTGAAATGCCGGGAGCTAATTGAATCTGGATTTCTACTTCCTTCGCCGTGTTATCAATAACCCGTTTGATTTTTATCTTACCGGAGTCATTCGCTTTCACGATACTCTCCATCAACTGGGTAGTTGTAACAGAGAAAGGTATGTTACGAATCACCAGCGTTTTTTTATCCAACTCTTCAATTTTTGCCCTTACACGGATTTTACCTCCGCGCTTTCCTTCATCATAATTTGTAACATCAATCAATCCTCCGGTAAGAAAATCGGGATAGATGTTTACTTTCTTGCTGCGCAGGACATCAATGGAACCCTTAAGCAATTCACAAAAATTATGTGGTAACACCTTTGTAGCCAAACCAACTGCAATTCCTTCAACTCCCTGAGCAAGCAATAACGGAAACTTCATGGGCAGTGTCAGCGGCTCCTGCTTTCGACCATCATACGACAACTGCCATGTGGTTGTTTTTGGATTGAACGCCACTTCGTGAGCAAATTTGCTGAGTCGTGCTTCAATGTACCGTGGGGCTGCCGCGGCATCTCCTGTTCTTATATCACCCCAGTTCCCCTGTGTTTCAATCAATAAGTCTTTCTGTCCAAGCCCAACCATGGCATCCCCGATAGAGGCATCGCCGTGTGGATGGTATTGCATCGTTTGACCAATGATGTTCGCTACTTTATTAAAGCGTCCGTCATCCATCTCATTCAGCGCATGAAGGATACGACGTTGTACCGGCTTTAATCCATCTTCCACTGCCGGAACGGCTCGTTCTAATATCACATAGGATGCGTAATCGAGAAACCAGTTCTCGTACATGTTCTTCACGCTTTTGGTCTCGTGAAGCTCTTTGTCTTTATTTCTTTCTTCAGCCATTTATTTCATCTTCAAATTTTCAATACTCCGAATTATTCCATTAAGCTAATGCTACTTCCTCTTCTACCAAATCTTTTTCCATACGCAGATTTCCGATAATGAAGTCCTGCCGGGCAGGCGTATTCTTCCCCATGTAGTATTCAAGGATACCGGCAATGGTCATATCCGATTTCAGAATAATCGGTTCGAGGCGAATGTTGCCGCCAATAAAGCCGGCAAATTCATCTGGTGAGATTTCTCCCAATCCCTTAAACCTTGTTATCTCCGATTTACTGCCAAGTTTGTTAATTGCTCTTTGTTTTTCCTCTTCACTGTAACAGTAAATCGTTTCCTGTTTATTGCGTACACGGAAGAGTGGTGTTTCCAATATATAAACATGTCCGTTCTTTACCAGATCAGGAAAAAACTGAAGGAAAAAGGTGAGCATAAGCAAGCGAATGTGCATCCCATCCACGTCGGCATCTGTTGCTATCACAACCTTGTCATAGCGTAACCCATCCATTCCTTCTTCAATATTTAATGCATGTTGTAACAGATTGAATTCTTCATTTTCATATACAATTTTTTTAGTCAGCCCGTAACAGTTGAGTGGCTTACCCCGCAAACTGAATACTGCCTGTGTTTCTACATTACGGGACTTAGTGATAGAACCGCTTGCTGAATCTCCTTCTGTAATAAAAAGTGTAGCATCGGCTCCTTTATCACCGTCTTCTGTTAAATGATAGCGACAATCCCTGAGTTTCTTATTATGCAAGTTCGCTTTCTTCGCACGTTCATTCGCCAGTTTACGAATACCGGATAGTTCCTTGCGTTCTCTTTCCGATTGTTGGATACGGGTAAGTAACGCTTCAGCCGTTGCAGGATTTTTGTGAAGGAAATTGTCTAATTCCCTGGTAAGAAAATCTCCTACAAAACTGCGCATGGATGGTCCGCCGTCATATACATTCTGTGAGCCGAGTTTTGTTT
>CAZQYO010000296.1:0-3730 GCA_964597415.1 uncultured Chitinophaga sp. | reverse complement strand
GATTCGTTTTACGATGGCGGAAAGATTCACAACGAAAGTTCCTTATTGCAGCAAGCGGAAAAGATGTTGAAAGAGGGAGCCGCTATATTGGATGTGGGTGGTATGAGTTCGCGACCGGGCGCAGTCCTCATCAGTGAGAAAGAGGAGCTGGGAAAAGTGTTGCCTGCTCTTACTACTATACGGGAGCATTTCCCGGAAGCCTTATTATCCATTGATACCATTCGTGCGAAAGTGGCTAATGAAGCGATGGCTATCGGTGCGAGCATAGTCAATGATATTTCAGCGGGGAGATTAGATGAAGCGATGTTGCTGACAGTAGCAAAACACAGAGCCGTTTTTATTGCAATGCACATGAAGGGAATGCCTGCTGATATGCAAATACACCCGGAATATCACCATGTGCTCAATGAGGTGATGGATTTTTTTGCGGAGAGAATTTCTGCTTGTCATAAAGCAGGCATAGTCAACATAGTGATAGATCCCGGCTTTGGTTTTGGAAAAAATGCAGAACATAACTACACGCTATTGCGCAACCTTCGGCTGTTTCAAGAGTTTAATCTTCCGGTAATGGCAGGGCTTTCGAGAAAGTCTATGATAGGCAAGGTGCTGGGCGTAACTCCCGATAAGGCACTTAATGGCACTACAGCCGCACATACCATTGCTTTATTAAATGGAGCCAATCTGCTGCGAGTACACGATGTAAAGGAAGCGGTAGAGGCAGTGAAGATAGTGCAAGCAACCGCTCTATGACATTATTTCTGTGCTGATTCCAAAGAATCTTGAGCTTGCCGGGCTTCAAACTCCGCCATTAGTTCTTCGGGAGATTTACCCAGATTCTCTAAAGTCATTTTTACATCCTTTGCAATGGGATGGTCCGGATACAACTTCAAAAATTCCTCGTATTTAATCTTAGCAGCGTCTTTATTGTTGATTTCATTTTCAAAAATAAATCCCTGCAAAAACAAGGCATAAGGTCGCTTTTCAAAGTCGGGGTAATTGTTGTAAATTTTTTCGTAAACGCCTACGCTTTTGAGTGGCTTACCCATGTAGCGATAAAAATCGGCCGCTTTAAAAAGAAAGTTGGCAGCCGTAGTATCACCGGGGTATTTATCCGCAAAGGTTTCATACGAAGACAATAGTTTTTCAACAGCTACAGAATCCACCTTGCCCTGTTTTGCTTCTTCTACCATCGCCTTTTCCTGCTTCTCTATGTTCTCGGCATCTCTTTTTTTATTAGCAGTACAGGATCCCAATAACAGAGGAATCAATAAAGCCATTAACCATTTGTTCATTTCAGAAATTTGGCGCGAAAATAAACCAAGCCGCGAACCTTCACCGAAAAAAATAAAAGTAGAAAAGAAGCCACCGGATTAAAGGAGATAGATATTCAATATAAGAAGCTAAAAATGGTTTTTTTACAAAAATAACTTTCCGCTTTCAGCATAAAATCTTCTATTTGCGCTTTCCCATAAAATACTTGCTTGTGCTGCCCAATGCGTGATTGGCTAATTACTTTACGAGATCATCTCCATAGAATTTCCCGAAAACTTTACGAAAGGTGGATACTGCTAACCGACAAAATACCCATTGATAACTGGCGTATTGCCAGTCTTCACTCTATTCCCTTTTGGATAGGGGCGGTAGTTTCCGCTCTGGTGGCCGTTACCTATTCCAAGGTTTTCTACGCCATTGAGCGGGTTAGTGATTCCATTATCGCACAAAGCCCTTTGTGGTTTTTTCTGTTATCGCCTGCCCTTCTTTTCATTGGCTGGTTTATGGTGGCGCGCTTTGCCAAAGCGGCCTCCGGTTCAGGCATTCCACAATTGATGGCGGCTCTTACTCCTGAAAATATCAAGAACGATAAAAAATTAGACTACTTGTTTGGCGTTCGTGTTTTCATTGTAAAAATTACCAGTAGCCTCACGGGTGCTTTGGGCGGTGCTGTAATAGGTAGAGAGGGGCCTACCATTCAGTTGAGTGCTTCTGTATTCTATCTCATTCACAAATTCCTACAGAAAAAATGGCCTCGTATCAGCCGCGAGCGAATGTTGATTGCCGGTGGGGCAGCCGGGCTGGCAGCAGCTTTCAACACTCCATTAGGCGGGATTGTTTTTGTGATTGAAGAACTCTCCAGTACGCATATCAAATACTTCAGATCTTCCTTGTTGTTTGCCGTAGTGTTTGCCGGTATCACGGCTCAGATGATTTTGGGGCCTTACCTCTATCTGGGCTACCCCAGTGTGGGGACATTCAGTTTCCACCTCGTTCCTTATGTAATTATTTTCAGTACGATTACCAGTATCAGCGGAGCTTTGACCGCAGAGGTAATGCTGATGTTGATCAAAGCGAAATCTCGGTTCACCAGTTTTAGGCAGAACGCGCTGTTTGTAATCTTCTGCGGCTTATTGTTGGCCACACTTATCTTCCTCGGCAGAGAGAATGCCATCGGTTCGGGGAGAGGCATTATGGGCGAAATCCTTTTTTACAACCATAATGAAATGCCCTGGTATTTGTTTCCTCTGCGAGCTGCCGGCATGATTGTTTCTTACGCTTCGGGAATTGCCGGTGGGGTATTCTCTACATCACTTTCAGCCGGTGCAGCAATGGGGTATTCTTTGCAAGAGTTGTTTTCGATTGATATGGATTCTAAAGTGCTTATTTTAGTCAGCATGATAGGTTTCTTGACAGGAGTTTCCCGTTCTCCCTTTACCTCTTCTGTTTTAGTGTTAGAAATGACCGACCGTCACTCGGCTATTTTTTATCTGATGATGGCCGGAGTTATCTCATTTTTGGCTGCAAGAGTAGTCAGCAATCGCTCCTTTTATCATCACTTAGAAAAGAACTATCACTAACCGTTCACGACAAAAACAGGAATAGCAGAAATTATTTTCTGTAACCGCGCAATATTCATATATTGTTTTCGTATCCCATACATTCCAAATCTTTTTACCTTACTATTATGCGTCATTTCACACGTCTGTTTCCCGCACTTTGCCTTCTTATGTTCGTAGCTTGTAACAACAAGAACAAAGTAAATCTCATTGATACAAATGCTACCGGAGAAGTTCCAAGTTTGGGCAATCTCACTTTTACATTTGATAAAAACCTGGCTCCTGATTCGCTGCTCGATGAATGGGATAATACAGAGTACATTCGTTTTGAGCCGCCTATCAAAGGGAGTTTTCGCTGGGAAAACGCAAACGAACTTGTCTTCTCTCCTGAAAATGAATTGCCCCCTGCCACCCAGTTTAAAGCAAGCATTACTGAAAAGCTATTGCAATACCAGCCGCATTACAGGTTGGGGAAATGTACTTTAGCGGGATTTCATACCGCTCCTCTAAAATTAGAAAACGCCTTAGCGACTTGGAATGTAGGAGAAGGAAATGCAGGTAACGCATTCCCACAAGTAGATCTGTATTTCAATTACAAGGTTTCGCCCGATAAAATTAAGGGTCTTTTAAATGTTACAATAGATGGGGAAGTCCGCAGCTTTAATATTCAAAATACCACGGCAGATCAGAAAATTTCACTGAGCCTGATGAACATTAAAATGGAAGATCGCGATCTGAAAGTGAAAGTAATTGTAAAGAAAGGCTTGAAGCCCGAACGTGGAAACAGCGCTACTGCCACTGATATGGAAAGCAGCTTGGTGATTACGTCACCGTTTACTTTATTGGTGCAAAGCATAGAGGCAAACCATGATGGTACGCAGGGATCGGTAAAAGTGTAT
>CAZQYO010000295.1:0-3731 GCA_964597415.1 uncultured Chitinophaga sp. | reverse complement strand
TACATACCGATAGCGGTATTAGAAGGTGCAAGGTCTTCGATATAGGCTGCATACAAGGTGTCATGCGCCATAGCAAGTAAACACTGTGCTTTGGAACTGCAACACACATCACCTGAATTTGCGATAGATGTTAAATCGCTCTGCATTTGCGCATCAGAATTAATAGCATCCACTACAGATGTTGCCGAAAGCAAGCTTAACTTAATGGAAGAAAGCGAAGCAAAATGTGAGCACGTTCCGGCTGCTATAACCTCTTGGCGTTGGTCTATTGCTTGTACTGTATCAGGCATATCCAAATAAGAATCGAACAAGAGTTTGCGCATTTCGTCGGTAATGCCGTTTTCTTTTAAGATAAGCGCAATGCTGTCCATCGGATTGGGTGAAAGCGAATCAAACAAAAACAAACGGATGTGCTCGTAGATATAATCGATACGCTGCCCCTCAGAATATGCTATTTCATCTTCCAATAGCCTTCTTGCCGAAATTCCTGTTTGTGCCTTGTCGATTTGTTTTTGAATACCGTGGGGCAAGTTCATATCCACTATTTTTTGATAAACAGGTGCTGTAACGGGCGAATTAGCAACTACTACCTCTTTTATGTGTCCGTTAGGAGGGTTCACTGCTAAATAGCTTTTGAGTACCGTATCGCTCAAGTAAGGTGAAGATTGCATGAGCTCATTTTTCAAATTACCCGGACTTTGCGTAGCAATATCGTTGAGTAACGTAGAAGTATTTCCACCGTCTATTTTGGTTTGGTCTTGCAAGATGGCTGATTTAAGAGAGTCTGTTTCATGTTGCAAGAAAGCACTTATTTGAGCTACGCCTCCTATTGTACTAGGGTTCAACACAATCGGAAATGAAATTAGCTTAGAGGGACAGGTATTAGAGCTTGAATACACATCAGGATCAAGACTCACCCCATAAACAGGGTCGTTTGTATGGGTTGTCGGCTCGTGTGGAGTAGAACCTGATTGATAAACATAACTAATGCTTCCTCCATTTGAAACGGTGTTTCCATTATTATAGAAATCGTAAGCAAAATTGGGATTGGGACTGGGGTTGGTATGACTGAATAAATTACCTGCCATCGTATAGAAAGCACCATGATACCCTTGTTCATGATCCACTCTCCCTGAACTCACTGCAATATCTGCTGTTGTTATATCTTTCACAAAAGTATTGCATAAAATTTGCAGTCCTTGCGGATTCGAGTTATTTGAGGTTTGTAATCCCGCATTAACTCTTTGGGCTTGAACGCCTATTTTCAAATCTTTGAAGGTATTGCGGTATATTTCATTGTGGGTTGATCCCGAATTGTCCACAATAATGCCGTAGGTCATTCCCAACTGCGGAGCAAACGGATCGTTAAAGCGCGTAAAATAGTTGGCTTCTACGTGATAACCCGTACAGGCAGTCATATAGATTCCGTACGTTTTTGTCGTGATGACATTGGAGGGATACACCTCAAAATTAGAGCTTTTAACGGCTGCTAAATCCGTGTTATTCATGTATATACCGTACAAATTACCTATAAAATCTTCCTTGTCTGCGGTGAATGTTTTGCTTCCATTGTAAGAGCTTGCCATAATGCCATAGGTGAGATGTTTGAATGTTCCTCTATCGGGAGTAGGACAAAATAACGGGCAGTTAGAAACGGCTGAAAACGTAGCATTCAGTGCATGAATACCTGTTCCTCTGTTATTTTCTGCGTAGGATTGCCAGGCAAGATTTTGAAAATCACATCCTATAAAATCTACTCTGTCCGTTGCATTCATATAAGCATGGTCTTGAGGAAAAAGGGGTGTTCCCATATAGGTCATAACGGCATCTGTGTAAAACACACAATTGTTAAAACCACTCAAGTTGTTGCCTGTTGTATATTGCAGAAAAACAACATCCTGCACGTTGTTGTGGAACGAGGAGTTGGTAGCAGAAATAATACCACCGTCGTAGGAGCTGTTATATACAAAAGCATTGGTATAAGCCCATGGAGAAGCTGCTGGAATAGCTCTTTTGGAAGCCATCGCCCCCACAAAAGCGTACTCTATCATAGCACTATTTTTCATAACAAGCTGCCCTTGTTGGACGTTGCTTCCTGTTTGAGCTAAGCTCGGGTTCCCCCATACCTGTACCCCCAACCACATGGGGTCGGCAACACATCTGTCATCTGCTGTAAAAGTTGTACCATCCATAGTGAGGACAGCTCCTTTTACAGTACCATTACCCCGCTCAACGATTACTCTTGCCCCGGGGGCAAACTTGAAAACCATGTTTTTAATGGTGATGTTGCTGCCTGCTGCAAAACGGAGTTCGTCTTGTACATAAACCGTTCCTGTTGTGTTATTCCAAGGGTTGTTCCCTGTTGTCCACGTATCGGTGCCGCCGTAGGTGTTGCTTGTAACATCGTACTGCCGGCTGTCAATACAGCATTGTAAATTCTGTGTAAACCGCGCCGCATAATCCATCCCGTCTATTTGGTCGGGGAGGGTGTAGCCTTTACACTGCCTATTAAATGCATTTGGATTTTGAAATCCGAATCTTGCCTTGTAGTTAATTGTAAAAGCATTATCGTTCCAATTATTAATATTGGGAGTATTCGGAAAGTCAAGTGTAGCGATTCGGTTTGCTGTATTTGAATTTGGTGGCGCGCCCACAAAGTATAATTTCCCATCTTGTCCTAGTTCGATTTGAGAGTATTGGAAATCACTTGCAGTAGGAATATCTAACACTTGAGCCCCTAAGCTAGGGTTGTTGAAATCATAATATTCTATTGCCTTAGGTGCTAAAGAATTAACATGATGGGTAAAGTAAAGTATATTTCCATCAGGCGAAAATTCCAAACCATCAGAGTATGCTTCATCATCCAAATAAGCAATATTACTATATGATGGAGCGTAAAACACATTTTTATGTGTACCAGGGATAGTATCTAAATTTGCATCTAACTCGTAGGTGAAAATTTGATATGTCACTACATCTTGCACTGGCGCAGCTGAGTTAAATCGTTGTACGGATCTTGCTATACGATAATGACCATTAACTAATTTAGTCAGCTCCAATTCTTTTGGAATTAAATATTCTCCATCTCCATCCGTATATGAATCATAAATCCAATAGTTGTCGTAACTAAGACCTGTGGAACTTATAGTATAACGGAAATAAACACCATTAAAAGATAGAAAAACTTTACTCGTCCCATCTGTCCTTTTTTCAGATGCTGCAAAGTAAACAGGGGCTACTTTTACCAAAGGGTAATCCCCCGCAGGTGTCTGTGGCATAAAATCCGTTATATTTTGTAAATTGAATGCGTTATCTGTCCCACTCAGTGAAACCAAAGAGCCCATCCTAGGGTTGTAATCAGATGGAATACTCATGTCTAATATTGAATAGCAAGGTCTGTCTTCATAACCTATTGTTTGATTACTCTTTTGGCTAGAATAAAACAAATAATAACGCTGACAGTTTACAGGATCGGGAACAATACATATTTCACTTAGACCTGAAAGCACTTGATAATCCGCCGCATTGGTGCCTGGCTCTAAAATAACATCCAGTAAGTAGCCCTCGGCATCAAAAATTCTTCCATCGATTACTGTAAAAAGAGTCGTTCCATCAGCTTTTGCCATCATATTCGAACAAGCACTAGCCTCTTCATTATCATAACCTACCCCATTCAGAAAGTTGTATGAATTCTGATAAGAAACCGTACCAGGGGGTAAGGTAGGGAGAGG
>CAZQYO010000294.1:0-3734 GCA_964597415.1 uncultured Chitinophaga sp. | reverse complement strand
ATTGGTTTGCACGCTGCCCATAATAGCTTTCCACTGCTTTTGGGTAACCGGAAATTTGCTGATGTAATAGCTGTGCAGCTTCACTGTATGCCGGGGCTTTTCCCAATACACACAATCCGAATCTTGCGGATTAGTGCACCCCATTGTAAATGTTCCACCTTCTACCTTCACCATTTCGGAAGCTATTTCTTTCAAGACTTCTTTTACTTTAGGGTCGGTGGCCTGCGCTCCTTTCTGAGGGGCTCCTTTCGCTGCTTTTCCATGTGGTTGGCCATCATCCTGACCAAAGGATTGTGCTGCAAAAAACAGCAGGGACAAATAAAGACACGCTCTTTTCATTGGTTTTGTTTTTGGGGGGTTATAGATATTGTTCTGTTTAATTGTTTACGATTTCAAAGATACCGGGATGTAGTTTTCAAAATAGCTTTCTCTTCACATTCAAACGTTGACATCCTTATTGCAGTACTACTTTACTGCTGAACTTGGCTCCGTTAGAAGATGCGGTCAGCAAATAAGTTCCCGCAGGCAACACAGATGAAGCTCTGACCGATACCGTTTGTTCCGTTCCGGCTTGTTCTACCGGAAAGAAATTTTCATACACCATTGCTCCTTTCAAATCATACATTCTTACGGTGATTTCTTCGGCAGGGTTCTTTACATCTATAAAAACATTGTTGGTGGTAGGATTTGGATACAGATTGAAAACAGACTCTCCTGCGGATAGTTTTGCCTGCACTACATAGGAGTATTCAAACTGCTGATCATTATCAATCTGCTTTAGTTTGTAATAATAAATCTGGTTATCGTCCTGCACCCGGTCTTCAAAGCTATAGGTTTGAGTTACGGTAGAGTTATCGTGGCCGTCCACCCAGCCTACATTGGTGAAGTTAATTCCATCGGTGCTGCGGTGTACTTCAAATCCCGAATTATTAATTTCAAGAGAGGTGGCCCACGATACGCGAATGCGGTGCTTGCCCATTGGGTCGGCTTTTACAAACAACAGTTTTACCGGAAGGGCGCTTCCCGAACGAGCCATCCCCATTGTAAAGTGAGAAAAATCGGTGTAAGAACCTCCTGGAACACCGTCACCGGAGTAGCAGCCCATATTTCTGGTAAAGGTAGTGAGGTCGCTGATATCAGAAACAAGCGATTCAATTTCCGGAGTCCAATCTACCGAGGATAGAGAGGGGTCTTCCCCATAATCAGCTTCGTGTTTGATAACCCTCCAAGAGCTATTTCGATTGTTTACATCATCGGGAAAGGAATTGGGAAATACTTCCATATCGTAATGATATCCGGTATTGGTAGAAGCAAAACTCCAATAACCATGATGCTGTGCTGAGTGGTCGAATATGACCCATTGGGGCGTTCCCCCATTACAAGGGTTCGAATCGAAGTAACGGTTATAGCCGGTATTGTCGGGAGGGTTATTGGCATCGCAGCCCGAACAGAAAGAAGAAAGCTGACCGACAAATCCTGCGGGGTTAGAAGAGCCATCACAGAATTTCGCTTTTACACTACCGCCACCCGGTATTTCGGTAAAATTCAATCGAACTCCGTTAAAGCCTTTAGCCTTGGTTCCTATTGGAAATAAGTAGCTGGTAGCGGACGAAATTTTTCGCCTCACCCCACCTTCGTCACTGGCTCTGGTTCCTTTGGTTAGAATAAAACCGGTAGATGGCGCTCCGTCAATTTCCAGTACGGGGTAGCCCGAAATAGCATCAGGGCTGCCGTTTTGAATATCTAAAAGATACTCCCCATTTGCATTATCAAAAGTTTTGAAAAGTCCCTTGTGGTTATTGTTAGTATAGAAATCAGCCGGGTTATAAGTAGAAGTAATATTTGCGGAACCAAAAACTAAAGAACCTTCTACCACTACGGGGGTTTGCATTTCCACCGTATCGGAAGCACTGGCTTTATCTACTACCAAATTGTAAAAACTCGAATGACCGGGGGTGGCCATTTCTCCTTTAATGGCCTGAATGCCATTGCCGATAAACTTTAACACCCGCTCTTTTGAACTGGCATTGTCGTACACCTTAAATTCGGCACCCCTTTTATTTTCAAAATCACCGGTCAGTTCAATAGTGCCATCATTTTGAATACTGCCGTTTCCATTCTCCGTATCGTTTATTAAACCGCCTTGTACTTCAATCAACCCTTTTTCCTGTACATATACATCTTGGCCTTTGTTGAAGAATACATCTTGATCTTGCGCAATGCTTGCCAGTGGCAGCAGCAGTAAAATGAAAATTGTTCGGTTCCAGTTCATCTCGGTTTAAATAAATTCTTTAATACGTAATCAATGTTTTCTCCTTATCAGTTTCAGCCACATTCGCTAAGGCGTGATATTGTAATACATAAGTCATTTAACGATTCCAATCGTACACAGTAATCTTCGGTAACATTTTCTACGGAACAAACCCGAATAGGTTACAAGTCACAATATTTAAGTGATCAGAAGAGAGCGTTTTGTAAGCAGTACACTACCGAGAACGTTCAAATTCTTTACTTTCTAATTTTCGGTTCGTGTAAAAATTTCACCGCTATCTACTCTCTGCCCCAAGTTCCATATAGCGCGATTTGCTCTCTTTTTCACCATTCCGTTTTAACGGCTTAACCCTTGCCCCTTCCACATTTTGGGTTAGTTTTGCTCTCCCAAATTTTTATTATGCAAGTTCAATATGCCATTTTCGGGTTAGGAACATCAGAAACCGTCCTCATCATAGCCGCACTGTTGTTGTTGTTTGGAGGCAAAAAAATTCCTGAATTAATGCGTGGTCTCGGTCAGGGAGTTCGCGAATTTAATGCGGCAAAAGCCAACATTAAGCAGGAGATTGAAGATGGAATGAAAGATAAACCGGCCAAGAAGGAAGACTCTTCCGCTACTGAAGAGAAAAAAGATTAATTCATTTTTAAATATCCTCACCGGATTCAATTTTTAAAATAAATTGAAGTGGCAGAAGTATCGCATTTAAACATTCAACAAACCCAACAGCACCTCAAGGCCGGTGCTGCCTCTGCCGAAAAGCTGGTGTTTGCTTATTTACAGAAGATAGAGGCCAACCGTCACCTCAATGCTTTTCTCGAAGTTTTTCAGGAAGATGCGATAGCGCAGGCTAAAAACATTGATAAAAAAATACAAAACAGTGAGCCGCTCGGCAAACTGTATGGAGTGGTCGTAGCCATCAAGGATAATATCTGCTACCGACAACACAGGGTTTCAGCGGGATCCAAAATTCTGGAAGGATTCATTTCCCTGTATAATTCTACCGTAGTGGAACGTCTGTTGGCCGAGGATGCCATTATTATAGGCCGAACTAACTGCGATGAATTTGCTATGGGTTCCAGTAACGAAAACTCAGCTTACGGACCGGTGCTAAATGCGCAAGATAATACCAGAGTGCCCGGTGGCTCTTCCGGTGGTTCGGCAGTAGCCGTGCAGGCGGGACTTTGTCAAGTATCACTCGGTTCCGATACCGGAGGCTCTATTCGACAGCCGGCTTCTTTTTGCGGCATCATAGGGCTTAAACCCACTTATGGAAGAGTGTCCCGCTACGGATTGATAGCCTACGCTTCTTCCTTTGATCAAATAGGTACTTTTACTCACTCGGTTGAAGATGCTGCTCTGGTAATGGAGGTCATTGCTGGAAATGATAATTACGATGCCACCGCTTCCTCCTCTCCCGTTCCTGCGTATTCACAGCAACTCTCTTTCGGCCAAAAAGCCCGTG
>CAZQYO010000293.1:0-3752 GCA_964597415.1 uncultured Chitinophaga sp. | reverse complement strand
ACGTTAACCTTTTATGCTGCATCGGCTCAAGCACAGGGCAAGAAAAACGCTAAAGCTGCCAAGAATGGGGTCTATGGCATTGTTATTACTAAAGAAGGAGCCATTGATGTAAAGTCATTGCCCGAAAAAATGGAGGGGCAACATTCAATGCCAATTAAGATTGTAGGAGATGTAGTTGCCGCCTGCCAAGTAAAAGGCTGCTGGATGACGGCTGACCTCGGAGATAACAAAACCATGCGTATTCGCTTTAAGGATTACGGATTTTTCGTACCAAAGAACAGTGCCGGTAAAACATTTTATGCACAAGGAATTGCCTCTTGGGATACTACCTCTGTAGAAGAGCTGCGCCATTATGCACAGGATGCCGGAAAGCCGCAAGAAGAGATAGAAAAAATTACTTCTCCACAATTTGAACTTAATTTTCTTGCAGAAGGGGTGCTATTAGAGGCAAAATTGCGGGAATAAAATTCATTATCAGCTTTTAGTTTTCTGCAAAGCAATTATATTTGCGACCGTTTAAAAAAACAGAACGATTTGATTCTGTAGCTCAGCTGGTAGAGCAATACACTTTTAATGTATGGGCCCCGGGTTCGAATCCCGGCAGAATCACAAGAGCCACCTTCGGGTGGCTCTTGTCATTTATAGCGAGGGTGAAATTGCAAGATAGTGCTGCGCAGATAATCCCGATCTAAATGCGTATATATCTCGGTGGTGGTAATGGAAGCATGGCCCAGCATCTCCTGCACAGCTCGCAAATCAGCACCTCCCTCTATCAAATGCGTAGCAAAGGAATGGCGAAAGGTATGTGGCGAAATAATCTTCTGTATTCCGGCTGTTCGGGCATACTCTTTAATAAACAAGAACACTGACACACGGCTGAGTTTATTTCCGCGCTTGCTGAGGAACAACACATCTTCCATCCCTTTTTGCATAGCGACATGCACGCGCACCGTTTCCCTATACATCTTTATATACTTAATAGCTTGCCCACCAATGGGCACTAATCTTTCTTTATCGCCTTTTCCAATTACCCTAATATATTCCACCTCCGGGAAAAAATCCGATATTTTAAGGTTCACTAATTCTGTTACCCGAAGTCCCGAACTATACAGCGTTTCGAGCATAGCTCGGTTTCTCATTCCTTCGGGAGTGCTTAAATCAATAGAATTAATCAGTGCATTGACTTCGTCCACCGACAAAGTATCGGGCAATTTTCTGCGTAGCTTTGGAGAAGCAAGCAACTCCGTAGGGTTTTCCTGCACCACCTCCTCAATCAATAAATATTTATAGAAGGAGCGAAGTCCAGAAATCATCCTCGCCTGCGATGGGGCATCAAAACCTAACTCATTGATAGTTTTTACAAAGCCTTCTAAGTGGAGCAATTTAATGTCAGGCGGATCAATAGCAAGATTTTCCGTTTCAAGGTAATTTGCAAACTTCCGCACATCGCGCAGATAGGCCTCTACCGTGTTGGGCGATTGTGATTTCTCCAACTGCAGGTAAGTTTTAAACCCTTTGATATACGACTCCCAACTCACTTTACAATGTTAGATGTAAGATTTAAGATTTAAGATTGCACTTGTTAACCGAAACGCAACTATGAACAGAAAAAAAATCATCATTATCAACGGCCCTAATTTGAACTTAGTGGGCAGGCGCGAGCCGGAGGTGTACGGCAACATGAGTCTGAACGATTTTCTGGAAGATATGAAAGATGTGTACAGTGCGGAGGTGGTACTGAGTATATATCAATCGAATGTAGAGGGGGACCTCATCAACAAAATTCAGGAAACGGGATTTTCTTATGATGGTATTATCCTGAATGCAGGTGGGTACACCCACACCAGTGTAGCACTTCGCGATGCGGTAGCTTCAGTAACAACTCCCGTGATCGAAGTGCACATTAGCAATCCCTATGCACGTGAAGAATTTCGTCATACTTCTCTTTTGAGTGGAGTGTGCAAAGGAATTATTGCCGGCTTCGGCTTAGAGAGCTACGCGCTGGCATTAGACAGCTTCTTGTAATTATTTAATCAGGCCGTTAAGTCTCCCGTATTTATTGTATAGCTCTATCACCGTTTTGGTGATTTCATAATCAGAGTTGTATTTGAGAAAGTCAATAGGCAGATTACAGAAGTCAATAAAATCCTCATAGTTACTCTCAGGCAAATCAATCAAGCCGTTTTCATTGTAATAATTGAGCAACTCTTTAAATATTTTTCTGCGGTCGTCCTCTTTGATCTGCTTTTTCAATTTCTCCCTTTCCTGGGCACGGTTACTCAAAATTTCATACAAGGCACTGATTGGACTGGTAAAAGGCGCAATAATGGGACGATCTAATTCTTTAGGCGTGGTTCCCAATTTCTTTCTTTCCTTCTCTATATCTTCTAATGTTTTTGGTGCTTTGATAATAACAGACTGATTCAGCCCGGTACTGAGTGGCTCCATAAAGAGTTTTAACTGATACTCCGATTTATCTGCCGAATCGGCTACAGAAAACTTGGCAGTGCGGTAACCCGGATAAAATAGAAACAGGGTGTCGGATTTGGCGGTAATAAAGCTGACTTCTCCCCTGCCGTTTGTCCCTCTGGTGATACTCGATTTCGGATCAATAATGCTGACCCCGGCCAGTGGCTTATTCGTATAACTGTCATACACCTTTATATTTAATGTAGCGCTCACTAACTGCGCATCCGATACCATCACACAAAAAAAAGCACTCATCATCAGTGCGATTCGAAATCTCCTCATAAAACGAATATATCCATCCCTTGCATTTCGCACTGCGAAAGAAAGCAAACGAATAATAATTCCATTTATTACAGGAAATAGTTGAAGCCGATCCACTGGTTATTATTTAAACACTTTTTGAGAAACCATCTTTAGCGAGTGAACTCCCCACTCCCTGAAAGACCAAATAATACTTCCAATTATTTCGAAGCATTGAAGACTGCCCCGAAAAGTGTGCAAATTCCTTGAGATCCTTTTCATTTCATTCGTTGTTAGATATATCTCCAACTTCAGGGGAATCCCCCTTTTGTGGGAGGCCGTCAGCGCAATTTATCGCAAAACCACCGCGTTAGTTAGGTGAATCAAAACTAAAAGCCATGAAAGACTTACTGTATTTATTAGCCCTTATACTTTTAATAGGTTGGGCCATAGGTTTCTTCGCTTTCAGTGCAGGATATTTAATTCACTTATTACTGGTACTGGCTATCATAGTAGTGCTGTTGCGGATAATTAAGGGTTAAACGTTCCGAAAAAGAAACGGAGTAAATCATCACTATTTCTTAATCAAAAAAACAATTATCATGAAAACAAATGCAAAAATGATATTGTTGGTCATTGCGCTGATGCTATCTACAGGATTGATTTCCTGTACCGAAAAGAAAAGTAAAGTTGAAGTTTCAAAAGATGGAGTTGAAGTAGAAAGTAAAAAAGGCGGCTCCATGGAGATAGACAAACACGAGCTTGAAATTGAAGGGAAAAAGGGAGGGAAATTGGAAATTGACAAGCACGGAGTAGATGTAGAATCTCCGAAAAAAGATGATAAAAAATAACTTCATTTATTATTCACTCAAAAACAAGAAGACCATGAAACGATTAGCTTTTATTATAGGAGCAGCCTGCTTATTAAGCTTGGCTTCCTGCAAAAAGAGTTGGGTGTGCCAATGCACCGATAACAATGGCGCTACCGCTTACCACGATGTGCCCAATGCCACACTCAACGATGCCAACCGTACTTGTAACGG
>CAZQYO010000292.1:0-3753 GCA_964597415.1 uncultured Chitinophaga sp. | reverse complement strand
GAACCGATATAATTTGGCGGAATAAAGAAGGTCACTTTTACCGTATTGGGAGAAATGGTATTGCCGGCATAGTTTATTACCATGCGCAAGGTTTTCGATTCACCAAATGATGAAGTTAAATACTCTTCTACATCTACTCCATTTTGAGCCGATATAACTGTTAGCTTTTCGGTATTGATAGTTAATGCAGACTTAACTGCTTCGGGCATTTGATACGACTTTAAGGCAAAGACCAAATAGTCTGCATCGAAGTCAGCCATGCCTTCTATACTTTGAAAAATATTTTCAAAATGGGCGGAGGTTTGAAGGATGTTTTCAAGAACGATGCCGTCTTTCTTAATTTTTTGATTTCTCACTTCATTTCTCACGCACAGAGCTACATTGCAACCGGCCTCTTGTAGTTTCACAGCCATTATCATCCCTACAGGTCCAAGCCCAATAATGCCGACTTTTATTTTTTTATTGCTGCTCATTTTGTTTTTGCACTTGTTAGCTCATTACTTTATTTTCTTCTAACTGTTCTAAAAAGGTCTCGATTTTAGTGATGCTTTGACCTTCACTGAAAAAGCGCAGGTCGCATAGATCCCCTTCGATCACCAAAGCCGGCACTCCTGTCATTTCCTTTAATCGTTGCGGCATTCCGAATTTTGCATTGGAATTGTTGAAACAGGTTTTGCTGTCGTGAAATACAATACCGTCTATATTGTATTCTTGAAACCAAGCTGCCAGCATTTCCATTTTTGCTTTCTCGCTGCGGTTGATGAATATTTCTGTGTAAGCACGTGCCGTAGAATCCCAGGGATCGTTTTCATCGAATTTATCGAACACCCAACTGCTGCAATAAGTAGAAGCTACTACAGCCGCACCATTGGAGGTAAACAAATCGGTGAGCATTCTCAACTTACCCCAAATAGGCATTCCTTCCCAAAAAATTCTTGTGCGGGTTTGTGGCAGAAATCCGATGTTGTTCCTCACATTAAATTCTAATTCTGTCAACAAACCGGTGTAGTAATCTTTTGCTACTTGAGTACCGCGAATCACAACAATAGGCCCCATGTGAATAGTGCCATCGAAAAAGCTTAACGGGGCATTCAAAGCCGTAGAAGTTTTTAAAACTTTTTGCCATAGTAATGTGGCTTCTTTACTGAGTTTGATGACTTCCTTAAATCTTTCTAAATCGAATTTTTGTCCACTTACCTGTTCGCAAACGGGAATCATTTTTTTGAATTGTTGCACCACAGAATCAACATCTTCTTGTGTTACTTCATCGAGATAGCGAGGCGGTTTAATGCCCACAATTGGGCAGTTAAATTCAGTGGCAAAAAAGTTAAACCAATCCTGCACCTCGCGGCATTGATTGGTGTTGTAAGCAATGAGATCGGGCTTTGGTGCGCCCTGCATGCCGTAATGTTTTTGCAGAGGAGTTTCTTTTTTCAGGTAAGAGCCGATGTCAGATGTAGTATAAGAGCAAACGTGACCGGAGTATCCGCATTTGATAGCTTCGGGAATATAATCCATTGCTGTGCGGGTGGCTCCTAATAATGCACCGTGGTTCTCCGGAAAGTAAACTTCAAAACCAAAAGAGCGCAGCAGTTCCGCAGGACCTACACTGGTACACCACGCCACTTTTTTTTCTCCCGCTTCGAGGGAGAGGAAGTAGTCGCGCATGAGGCGCTTCATTTCCTGTGTTGCTTTTATTTCGTACATATTAAATCATCATTTTTTTAAGAGCCGGTACATCTTCTAACTTGATGATGTAAACTTCTTCCTCCACGGGATTTTCAGCTCCGTATAAATTTTCGAGATGAGCTTTGTAAGCTAAGGCCACATTTTTTGGGGCCACTTTCATGCTTGGGGTGAGAGTGTTGTTTTCTAATGAAAGTTCATCGTCAATGATCATGGCGGCCTTTATTTTTGAAAACTTCTGACCAATACCGCAGTTGGCATCATTGAGGCATCCGTGAAGACATTTTTGTAATTCACTTAAATCGCGTGGACAAAAGCATCCATCCAGAGGAGTTTTCTCATAAGGGGAGTTGGCAATACTTTTTTTGTTGGGAAACAAGAGTGCTACGGGATATTCTTCACCGCTACCAACTACAATAGCGAAAGAGATATAATGACATTTCAGTTCTATTAGTTTCTCTAAATCGGAGGGAATTACTTTCTCGCCATTTGATAATTTGAAGATGCGGTCTTTGCGAGTGATTAGCTTCAAGCTGTTTTCGGTAAATTCTCCTACATCACCGGTGCAGAAAAAACCATCAGCCGTAAATATATCTTTATTGGCTTCTTCATTTTTATAGTAGCCTTTCATTACGTTTGGCCCCTTCACTTGTATTTCTCCGTCTTCTGCCAAACGGATAATGACTCCCGGGATCGGTTGCCCCACTACACCGGCTTGCCGCTTTTTAGTTGGATTGGTGAGTGTGCAGCAAGGAGAGGTCTCGGTTAAGCCCCAACCTTCCATGACTGCAATACCTCTTTTTTCAAATTCATCAGAAAGTTTCGGCTTGACGGTCAGATTTCGTCAAATCAAAAAGTGCTTGATAAACTTTAGGAACGCTAAAAAAAACTGTAGGCTGAATGGTCTTCCAGTTCTGCATAATTTCTTTCGGATCTTTTCCATAGCCTGATTCGAGAAACATCTCGGCTCCGTTACAAAGCACAGCGAATAGTTCAAAAATTCCTCCGAAACTGTGATGCCAAGGTAAGTAGGAGAGAAAACGGTCGCTGTTGTCTATATTCCATAATTGCGATAGTGCTGCTTGCTGCGATAAAATATTTTGGTGCATTAACTGAACGCACTTGGGCGTACCCATAGTGCCGGATGTGTACATGTTTAGGCAGATTTCTTCAGGATTTGCAGAGGTATTGAGGCGGAAATTTTTATCGCTGCGTTTGACGAGCAGATCTTTCAACAGATGTTGTTGATTGAATTTTTTATAACTGACATTTTCAAACACAAAAACATGCTCCAATTTCAACTCTTTATTTAAACGGCTCATCTGCGTTTCTCCGGCTAAGGCAGCATATTTCGCATCGCTGTGATGGATGAGCAATTCGGCAGTTTCCTGGTGGAAGAAGGCGAAAATAGGCACAGCAATTCCACCAATAGCCATTACGGCCATTTCCAGTTCGAGCATCTCCATAGAATTAGGAGAGAATATGACCATCTTATCACCTGGCTTAAATTTGAATTGGTGCTGAAGATTGAAAGCTATGTTAAGAATGTTCTCGTATAATGCTTTCCATGTAATGCCGACATACTCGCCATCTTGCTTTTGCTGAAAGACAATTTTATCTCCATACAGTACGACATTCCTTTCTAGTAATGTAGCAATGTTTGGAATCACTTCTCCTAAATTTCTTTCGTTCTTCAGCGTTTGCATAGAGCATTCTGGTTACACTGCTACCGCTTGTTTTTTTAATAATTTATAGTGGCGGAAACCACCCCATAAAGCTGCACCGATTGCCCCAGCATAAATGGCATCGGGATGAGTTTTTACTTCATATTTCTTACCGGTTTCCTGTAGGGTTTCGTCTATTGCTTGCAACATGCCTTTGTTGAGTGCCATACCACCAGTGAGCACTACAGGTGATTCGGCTTTAAGCGAACTCATTAGTTTGATAATTCGCGAAGCGATGGAGAGATGAATGCCTTTAATGATGTTAGGAGTTGAGATGCCTCGCGACACCATATTGATAACATCAGTTTCAGCCAACACCGCGCAGATACCGGAAGATATTTCA
>CAZQYO010000291.1:0-3762 GCA_964597415.1 uncultured Chitinophaga sp. | reverse complement strand
TCAATCTGGTAAGCACAAATTCCCGCTCGGTAAACGAGAGGTGCGGGAACAATGCCGGACGCTTAAGATACAGCCACGAAAAATAATGGATCACCCATAAATTAAAATGGATGAACCAGCGCACCTGCACCGGCACGCTCGCTATCATCTCTTCGGCAAACGATAGGTAATCTATGTCGCGGTAACTAAAAGGGGGCTGCCCTTCGTCCGGAATAATGCACTGAGCCAAAGCATGAAGGGTTTTAATTTCGCGTGCCGACAAATGACGTATCATGTTATTTCCTCTCGGGTAAATACCCCGGTGTATTATTCAGCTTTAAAAATGTACGGATAAAAATAATGGCAAACAACACGTTGCCGGGTGGGGCAATGAGCAATCCGAAATTTGCGAACCAAGTGTGCTGTTCAGATGAAAACCAGTATATCCAGTCAGAGAAGGATTCGGTTAACCGAATGCCTGCTACTAATACTAACCACCACGGGTGGCTTTTCCAAACTACTAATGCAATCAGTTGAAAAACAAAAAAACCAAGCCATACTCCCCCCAGCCTGCGCACCAAACCTATAGTATCCTCGTAAGTTACTCCGTGCATCAGTTGCGCCCATAACGGAGGATTGAGGAGGCAGATAGCAGAAAGAATCAAATCAAGCAGCACTAAAAACAGAAGCAGTAAATCAATGAAGCGGGTATTGATTTTTGTATCCATGGCTCATCTATTTATTACTCGAAGATAAACTTAGAGAAGAAAATGGGATATGATTTTCGTTAGCGTTTGTAAGCGTGCGATCAAACAGCCGGATAAATAATCAGACACGAGCTGAAGTTGGCATCCGGTGTGTCATTTAGCAGTTCAGTCTTTTCTTTTTATCGCATTATAAAAGCTTCCCTTTGTGTGGAAGAGCAGAACTTCTAACACACTCCTATTCGTTTTCAATTTCTCTTAAATTAATGGTATTGTGTTCGCGTCAGTAACGAGATTTTCATTTTACTATCCTTTAGTTTTGGTAATGAGAAAGTCATTGGAATTTTGATTGAATGACAACGAGAAGGTTTTCCGAGACTGGTTGATAGCCTGCCGAATTAAATGCGCATCTTTTCGTACCGTAATGATTCCAATTCACAAATGGATATCGTTATCAAATACATTTTAGAACTATAGGTGCCTTACAAAAAAACCTTCTGAAAAGAATACCTTCGATTTCTTAAAAAGTTCACCATAGAATATGACCAGAAATATTGGTTGGATTAGGTGGAGTGATTTTCCAAAAAGACAGGTAGCAACTCCACCCACCTGTATAATGAAGTAGGGCTGCAAGCAACAACTAATTTGTATTTACTCATCGGGGCCGTCTGCTTATAAAACAAAAAACATTCCCTGTGTTGCACACCCTTCAGGGTCTTCTATTTAATAAACAAACCTTTTTTATTTTCCACCCCAATGAAGATTGTTTACGGCCTTCTTTTCAGTAGCGTGTTATTTCTGAATCTTTTCGGGTTCTACTTCGGCTTTTTCCATACACAGTGGCAAATCAAAAAAGAAGTGCGAAAGGCTATTAAACACGCAGATCAAACTCAATTAGAGCGGTTCGAGTTTACAGAAGCTGAATTTGAAAACATAAAAGTAGGCAAAGACGAAATCCGTTTAAAAAATAACCTGTATGATATCAAGTTGAAAGAATCGAAGAATGGATGGGTCACCGTGTGGGTGAAGCACGATAAAGAGGAAAGCGAATTATTAAGTTTCTTTCTCGGCTATTTCACTGAAGATGATCCTCCCAATGATAACACGAACGTTTTAGCAAAACTGTTGCAGCAAGAGATGTGCAGTTATCGGCTGTGGGTGTTCATTTGTATGCCTCAAGCTGCGCTATCGTTCAGTTCTTCGCCACATAGCTATACTTCATTTTTCAGCATCCCTCCTACCCCACCACCGGATTTTCCTATTTCTTGAAGAACTAAGAAATATCTTTTCCGAAAAAATCGGGCGGTTGAGGAAAACGCCAACCGCACATTATTCATCTAATAACACAATAAAAATGAAAAAATATATACTGCTGATAAGCGTGTGCCTATACGGTATCGCCCACAGCCAATCCGATACCACCAACAAAGTTGTAAACGTAGAGGAAGTGGTCATTGCCGTGGATCGTTTTGAAGAGCCAAAGCAAAACGCAGCCCAGCAAACCATGGTAATTACCTCTAAAGAAATAAAAGAAATGAATGCTCAAACTTCTGCCGACATGCTACAGATGAGCGGACAAGTATTTGTACAAAAAAGCCAGCAAGGAGGTGGAAGTCCCGTGTTGCGCGGCTTTGAAGCCAGCCGGGTACTATTAGTGGTGGACGGGGTTCGCATGAACAACATTCAATACCGCGCAGGACACTTGCAAAATGTTATCTCAGTAGATAATAACATGCTGGAAAGAGTGGAAGTATTGTTTGGTCCATCCTCTACCGTTTACGGCAGCGATGCTTTAGGCGGGGTAGTTCATTTCAGAACAAAGAATCCGATGCTGGCCGTGCCATCTAAATTTCTTTCCAAAGGAAATGCGCTGTTTAGATACGGTTCGGTAAACAATGAATTGACCGGCCATATAGATTTAAATTTTGGCGGCAAAAAGTTTGCCTCACTCACCTCCGCTACTTTCTCGCGATTTGGCGATTTGCGTCAAGGTAACTATACCACTTTGGCCACAGCCGGTTACTGGGATAGAAACAAGTATCAAAGCACTGCTAATGTGTATGATTCTACCGGAATGAGCATCGGCACAAAAGATACCGCGATTACAAATCCCAATAAATCTATTCAAGTAGGTTCAGGATATTGGCAATATGATTTGATGCAGAAATTTTTATTTCAGCAGTCAAGTAATATCTCTCACGTTATTAATGTGCAGTTCAGTAACTCGAGCAACATACCGCGATACGATAGACTATCCGTTGAATCGGGCAGCGGTTTCAAAGATGCGGAGTGGTATTACGGGCCTCAAACCCGCTTGCTGGCCATCTATGATTTAAACTGGAAAAATGCCGGTCCTTTTAGCGAAATAAGCATTGGCGTAAATTATCAGCGACTAATGGAAAGCCGCAATAATCGCAAATACGGAAAGGTGTGGAGAGCGGAGCGTACCGAAAAAATAAATGTGGGTGGTCTTCATGCTGACTTTAAGAAAAAATTCAAACAGGATGATCTCACCTTCGGTGTAGAAGGACAATTCAATGACCTAAAATCATCGGCCGTTGAACGAAACATAACTACCGATACCGTGCGCGCCAAAGACTCTCGCTATCCGGACGGCAAGAACAAACTGAACTCCATAGGGCTTTACGCTACCCACACTTATAATTGGAAAGATAAAATCATTGTCAGCGAAGGCATCCGTTATAATTTCATTCAACTTCATTCGGACTTCACTGCGCAAAGCAATGAGTTCTTCCCCTTGCCTTTCTCGGAAATAAACAATAAGTATCATGCGGTTTCAGGAAACATTGGCCTCGTAGGCAAACCCGGAGCAGGGTTTAGAATAGCGACTTTGTTCTCTACCGGTTTTCGCGCGCCCAATGTGGACGACATTTCAAAAGTGTTTGAAAGCGTGCCCGGCAGTGTGATAGTACCGAACAACCAACTCAAACCCGAATACACCTTTAACGTAGAACTGACTATCGAGAAAACCTTTCTTAATAAAATCAGATTCAGTGTGACCGGCTTCGGCACTTATTTTATGAATGCCATCACCACCGACCTCGCTCAGTATGGAGGG
>CAZQYO010000290.1:0-3845 GCA_964597415.1 uncultured Chitinophaga sp. | reverse complement strand
TCGGCTTATGTCACGTCATTTGTAGAAGCCGATGTGACCAACATAGTGATGTGGCGCAATAAAATGAAGAAGAAGTTTCAGGATTTGTATGGAGAGAATCTGACCTTCACTCCCATATTTATCGAAGCCATCTGCAAAGCACTTCGCGATTTCCCGATGGTCAATTCATCAGTGGATGGAACAAACATTATTTTGAAAAAGGACATCAACATTGGAATGGCAGCCGCCCTGCCGAGCGGCAATCTGATAGTGCCCGTCATTAAAAATGCCGACCTGTTGAATTTAGTAGGTCTTGCCAAAAAGGTAAACGATTTAGCGGTGCGGGCACGTCAGGGTAAACTAAAGGCCGATGAAGTGGAAGGAGGCACTTACACCATGTCCAACGTGGGGACTTTCGGAAACGTGATGGGCACACCGGTAATACTGCAACCGCAAGTGGCCATTTTAGCAACCGGGGCTATTAAAAAGAAACCCGTGGTCATAGAAACTGAAGCGGGCGATACCATCGGTATTCGCCACATGATGTTCCTTTCGCACAGCTACGATCACCGGATTATTGACGGAGCGGTTGGCGGTTCGTTTGTTCGCAAAGTGGCTGATTACTTAGAGCAGTTCGACAGCAACCGCGAGATTTGATCTTTCATTTTCAGTACCAACAATTCTGAGCTACAGTTTTTTTTGCGACAAGTAATTTCTTCTATCTTGGCTTTGTGTTTGCAAGCACTCTAAAGAGTTTTTGCTTCGCGTTTGTTTTTATCCACCTAAAACCTGACTATGAACAAAAGACTTTTACTCTCAGCCGTCTCACTCCTTTTTACCCTCTTCATTTACGCACAGGAAACTGTTCGCATTAGCGGCAATGTGCAGGATAATAACAAACAAGCGCTACCCGGTGCTTCTGTCCGGGTAAAGGGAACCAATACTGGTACCGTTACCGATGATGCCGGTAACTACACGCTGGAAGTTCCTAAAACGGCCACCACCTTAGTAGTGAGTTATGTAGGCTTTGATGATAAAGAAATAGCCATTGACGTAAATCAAGGCAATCAGGTAGTGAATGTAGATATGACTTACGGCAACATCTCGCTCAATCAGGTAGTTATTTCAGCTTCTAAGAAACCTGAGAAAATATTAGACGCTCCGGCTTCTATCTCCGTTATTGGACAAGATAAATTAGAGCGAAACATAGTGACCAGTCCGGTAGAGCAACTGAAATCAACCCCCGGAGTGGACATTATGCGCACGGGTTTAGTATCGTCTAACGTGGTGGTGCGCGGCTTCAATAATATTTTCTCCGGTTCGGTATTAAACGTGGTAGATAATCGTATCGGCTCCGTTCCTTCTTTGCGCGTAAACGCCTACCAGTTGATTCCCACCTCTTCGCTCGACATACAACGGATAGAAGTAGTGCGCGGCCCGGCATCGGCATTATATGGTCCCAATGCTTCGAGCGGGGTAGTGCATATCATTACTAAATCGCCATTAGATCAAGAAAAGAAATTTGAAACCACAGTGGGAATGACTACCGGCTTTACCGTGTTAGATAAAAGTTCGCAGAGCCTACCAATAGGTCGTTACGGCAACGACTACTTTACCGGCAATCCCAATCCCGATTCTATTGTAGGTTATTCAAAGACCAAAAGAGTATCGGGAAACATTATCAATCCGGAGTTTCGCCATTCGGGAAAACTGTGGGGAGGGAAATTTGGCTACAAAATTTCGGGTAGCTATTTTCAAGGGCAGGACTATCCCAACTACGATAGCCGCGAACCTTACGATGGCGACAGTATTGTTTTCGGAAGTGTAAGAAATGGGAAGATATTTTCACCCGACACGCTTCAAAAATTTACTCGTGATTCTGCGGGCTACACTATTCTCGATTCGGCTCACTTGGACGTGCGTAGATTTCAGAAAGATTTTTCTATCCGTAAGTATTCGGTAGATGCCCGTATTGACATCAAACCTATTGAAGATATTACCTTGACCATAAATGGAGGTTTAGCCGGAGCGCACAATGTGGAACTCACAGGGCTGGGAGCCGCACAAGCCGGGGCCGATGGACCGGGTTGGATATACTGGTATTTGCAGGCGCGTTTCCGCTGGAAAAATTTGTACATACAGTATTTCATCAATAGCAGTGATGCAGGGAGTACTTACCTGCTTCCGCAATTATCAGAGTCGGGCAGAAACGACTATAACTCTACCTCGCCACCCACCGCCTATCATGTGCAATCGCTGATAGACAAATCGAAACTGCACGGCATACAGGTGCAACACTCCTATAGTCCTTTAGAGCGGCTGAACTTTATTTACGGAGTAGATGTGTTACTTACCCGTCCCGATACTAAAGGAACAATTAACGGTCGCTTTGAAGACAAAGATAATCTGAATCAAGCAGGAGGATATTTGCAGGGAGATTACGAGCCGCTGAAGTGGTTGAAATTTCTCGCTGCTTTTCGGGTAGATTACAACAGCATTATCAAAAATGTGTCCTTCAGTCCGCGGGCGGCAGTGGTATTCAACCCCGCAGTTGGTCACAACATCCGCATTACCTACAACCGCGCTTTCGATGCGCCCAATACCCTCAATCAGTTTCTTGACTTATCCAACGGGCTTATCCCTAATGGAATTAATGTAAGGGGCATTGGCAACCCTTACGGATGGACTTATAATTACGGCTCTTCGGGGGCGGTTCAATTTAGAGAGGCACCCTGGGGAAGAGATACCGGAATTACTTGGGTAGATTACGGAAACAAAAGCGACAACGCCAAAATGTTTGGATACTTAACTAATTATTTGGTGAATAGTTTCGCCAAAAATTTAGGAGGAAATATAGTGTTGGCGCAAAGTTTAGTCAACCAGATTTTCAACGGTATTAAAAGCAATACCGGCACTGTAGCCAATGCCGATCAAATCTCTGTGGACTACGCCAACTTTGCTACGACTAAAGATCTGGCGGGAAGTATTCAAGATGTAAACAGCTTTCAGAATCTGAAGAAGATTGATAACTCCTTTACGCAAACATTAGAGTTGGGCTATAAAGGGCTTTTCTTTAGCAAACTCTCTGTTCAGGTGGACTTGTATTGGACACGCATTAGTCAGTATGTGAGCGCTCTTCGTTCTGCCTCGGGAGCCGTAATGCTCGATCATAATTCTTATTTGGGAGGATACGATGGCAATACACTACAGATTGATACCGGTGGAAGACTATACAAAAATCTATACGCAAATAACGGAGCATTGAATAATCTACTTGTCCCTATTTTAGATGGGGCTTCAAGTCTTCAGAATAGCTCCATTGTTCCTTCAATTCCCGGCAGTGTGTGGGACGAGTTTGTGGTGATGACCTATCAGTTTCCTATAGGCACCATTACCCCTAACGATAGTAACTATGTAAGCTCCGACTATATCCTTACCTACAAAAACTTAGGTCGTTTAGATGTGTTTGGTATTGATTTCGGCTTTCAGTATAATATTTATGACGATAAGGCACACAGCATTTCGGCAGGCGGCTCGCTCTCTTGGGTAGATAAAGACAAATTGGTTTTAAGCTCCGGAGAAACGGTTTCGCTAAATGCTCCTAAAGTAAAGACTGCTGTTACTTTTGACCACGAATTGAAAAAGCCGGGGTTGGCTTACGGTCTCACTTTCCGCTATCAAATGGGTTATGAAGCTAACTCTGCCGTTTATTTCGGCATGGTGAAACCTGCCTGCCTGTTAGATGCGCGCATTAGTTACAAACCTAATTTCTATAAAAATTTGCTGCTGTCTATAAATGTAAATAATGTGGCCAACTACCAGTGGAGGAGTTTCCCCGGCACTCCTAAGATGGGCACACAGTTTTA
>CAZQYO010000289.1:0-3856 GCA_964597415.1 uncultured Chitinophaga sp. | reverse complement strand
CTTCTCTATCCATAGCGAGTATAGTTACTTGCTCCGCCACATTTTTCAACTGCCGCACATTTCCCGGCCACGGATATTTTAAAACCAAGTCTCTGGCATCCTCAGTTAACTTCACCGGCTGCATTTTATTGCGTTCTGCAAAATCTATACAGAACTTTCGGAATAGCAAATAGATGTCATCTCCGCGCTCTCGCAAAGGCGGAATGTAGATAGGCACGGTGCTTAAACGGTAATATAAATCCTCTCTAAAACGACCCGCCCTGACTGCTTCCTGCAAGTTTACGTTTGTAGCGGCAATTACTCTTACATCGGTTTTTATTACTTTGCTTGACCCTACCCGAATGTATTCCCCTGTTTCTAACACGCGCAACAGACGCGCCTGCGTACCGTGTGGCAATTCGCCCACTTCATCAAGGAAAATAGTTCCTCCGCCTGCAGTTTCAAAATATCCTTTGCGGGCTTCACTGGCACCGGTAAACGAACCCTTTTCATGTCCGAAGAGTTCGGAGTCAATAGTTCCTTCGGGGATAGCCCCGCAGTTAACTGCAATAAAGTTATTGTGCTTTCTGGCACCCAGTTGATGTATGATTTGAGAGAACACCTCTTTCCCCACACCGCTCTCTCCGGTAATTAATACGGTAAGGGTAGTAGATGCTACTCTTTCGGCTATGCTGATAGCATGATTAAGAGCCGGAGCGTTGCCGATAATACCAAATCTGTTTTTGATAGATTGAATTTCCATGCGATAATCAGTTTACTAATTCTCCTTTTAAGGTGGCAGAGGTACAATTCGTTACCCTGACATTTACATACTCTCCCGGTTGAGCATTCCCTTTTGGAAAAATGATGACTTTATTCTGTGAGTTGCGACCAAATAAATGTTCTGTACTGCGATGCGAAATACCTTCTACTAATACTTCAAAAGTTTTGCCGATGTCTTCGCGGTTTAATTCCAGTGCTATTTTCAACTGAAGGTCCACGACTTCTTGCAAGCGTCTTTTTTTGACTTCTTCAGGTATGTCATCCGCATATTTTTTTGCGGCTAATGTACCGGGGCGCTCGCTGTAGAAAAACATGTAGGACATAAAATAGCGCGAAAATTCCATCATGCGGAGCGTGTCGCGGTGTTCTTCTTCTGTTTCGGAGCAAAAGCCCGTGATGATGTCGGTAGAAATAGTGGCATCAGGGACAATAGTTCGTATAGCTTCAATCCGTTGCATATACCATTCCCGATCATAGGTGCGATTCATAAGATTTAATATCCTGCTGTTGCCGCTTTGCACCGGTAGATGAATGTATTTGCAGATGTTAGGATACTTCGCCATGATGTGCAACACATCATCTGTCATATCTTTTGGGTGAGAAGTAGAAAACCGAACTCTGAGTAAGGGAGATATTTTAGCTACCAATTCTAATAGTTTTGCAAAATTGACTACACTATCGTCATATTTCGCTTCTATTAGTTTTTTGCCTACCAAGGTGGGGTTGTGAGAGAAACGGTAAGAGTTCACATTTTGTCCCAATAGGGTGATTTCTCTATAGCCTCTGTCAAATAAGTCTTGCGCCTCTGCTATTATGCTTAGGTAATCGCGACTGCGCTCGCGCCCTCTGGTAAAAGGCACTACACAAAATGAACAAATATTATCACAGCCCCGCATAATGCTGATAAATGCGCTGATGCCGTTGCTGTTCAGACGCACCGGACTTATCTCGGCATAAGTCTCTTCTCGGGATAGCAGCACATTTACAGCTTTCTGACCGGTCTCTGCCTCTTCGATTAATAAAGGGAGGCTGCGATATGCGTCAGGTCCGGCAACGATATCCACTATTTTTTCTTCCTCCAGAAACTTCTCTTTCAGACGTTCTGCCATACAACCAAGCACCCCTATCAGAGCACCCTTTCTTTTCTTTTTTACATTTTGCAGATGTTGGAGACGATGCCGGATTCGCTGTTCGGCATTATCGCGGATGGCACAGGTATTTATCAGAATAAGGTCAGCATCCAAGAACTCTGAGGTGGAATCGTAGCCAGACTTTGACAGGATGGAGGCTACTATTTCACTATCAGAGAAATTCATTTGGCAACCGTAACTTTCAATGTAAAACTTTTTACCGTTAGAGGTCACGGAGGATGGTTTCTCTATAGTCAAGGTTTCTCCTTGACGGCTTTCATCTATCCTTTTTTCAGGGAATTCAAAAGAGAAGTCGTTTTGGTACAGTTTATTTTCCATTATATAAAAAAATGAAGGTCAAAGATATAGATTATAGTGACAAGATGGCAGAGTACAGTCGGACAATCATTTAATTGGCCTTCACCTCTGCTATCAGTTGTTGGAGCACGGCTTTTGCGTCTCCAAACAACATAGAGGTTTTGGGACTGTAAAACAGTTCATTTTGGATGCCGGCATAGCCTGTTTGCATGGTACGTTTATTCACTATAATGCTTTTGGCGTTTTCTACCTCCAAAATGGGCATCCCGTAAATAGGAGAGGAGGGATTGGTTTTAGCTGCGGGATTTACTACATCGTTTGCTCCGAGCACCATCACTACATCAGTCGTACTAAACTCTGCATTGGCATCGTCCAGTTCAAGTAACTTGGGATAAGGCACATCGGCTTCGGCCAGTAGCACATTCATGTGCCCGGGCATGCGACCGGCTACCGGGTGAATGGCGTACTTCACTTCCACTCCTTTTTCTTCAAGTGCTTTCTCTAAATCGTGACAGGTGTGTTGGGCTTGCGCTACAGCTAATCCGTAGCCGGGAACAATCAGCACTTTTTTAGCATAGCTCATCACCACAGCGGCATCGGTGAGAGATATTTCTTTGGTATGTCCGCCTGCGTTGCGGTCATCGCTTTCTGATTGTTTAGCACTGAAGGACCCGATCAAAACGTTCATTAAAGAACGGTTCATTGCTTTGCACATTAAGATGGTCAATATGGTTCCGGCAGAGCCTACAAGAATCCCTCCGGTAAGCATTGCTTTGTTGTCATACAAAAAACCACCACAGGCTGCGGCAATACCGGTAAATGAGTTTAGCAGAGAAATAACTACCGGCATGTCGGCTCCGCCAATGGGTAGAACAAACAACACCCCATAGATAAAGCAGAGAGCAATCTCTACATAAATAGTTCCGGCAGGGGCATTTCCCAAAATCATATATGCCCCTATGCCGATAATGGTAGCAAGTAAGCCGATGCTGACTACTTGTTGTCCACTAAATGAAAAGTCACGAATTTTCCCACTCAATTTGCCCCAGGCAATAATGGAACCGGAAAATGAAATGGTGCCGATGATTAATCCGGCTACAATGGCCAGCATTTTTAAACGCGGCTCATCGGTATGCCGGGTGGCTTCCACGGTGGCAATTAATGCCGCACAAGCTCCTCCCATGCCGTTGAAGATAGAAACCATTTCGGGCATTTGGGTCATCTGCACCACGCGGGCCGCATAGGTGCCTACTACAATGCCGGCAAACAATCCAGCGAATATCCACAGTCGGTTAGATAGATACTTTCCGCTCTCATTGTATAAAAAGATAGTAGCGATAATGGCAATTCCCATTCCTGCGGCTGCAATCAGATTACCTCTGCGTGCAGTATCGGGATGCCCCAACATTTTAAGTCCGAGTATAAAGGTGATCGAAGCCACCAGATAGATAATTGACAAAACATCGAACGAAAGAAAATTCATACTTAAATTTTATAAGATTATGCTCTTGCCCTCGCGCTAAGCCGGGTGGCAGATAAGTTCATTTATTTATGGCGTTTAAACATCTCTAACATCCGGTCGGTGACTAAGAAACCACCTACCACATTCAGAGTGCCCAGAAACACCGCCAAAAATCCTAACACTA
>CAZQYO010000288.1:0-3862 GCA_964597415.1 uncultured Chitinophaga sp. | reverse complement strand
AGCAATCCTCCAAAGGCAACTACTAACAATAAAGTGGAGGCTCCCAATAGAGTTGTTGTCCAACTTTCATTTTTTATAAAACCATACACTGAAACCAGGTAAAGAATACTACAGATAAAGTTTGCCCAAACAATAAAAGGCACATAATTACCCTCCTTTGCCCGGATGTCGAACAAGTCGAGTAGGATAGAAGTACTCAAAAATAATGTCACTATCCCAAATAAAGCAAGGATAGATATAGACAGGTAAAAGAGATATTTGTTCATTTTTCTATCATTTTCAAAAGCCCGTTCAATATATTTTTTCCGTCATTTGCTAAGTTTGATTTATTACCGGATAGCTTCCATTTCAAGACGACCATTCGCATACTTCCCATGATTATGGTGGTGATAGAATCTGCCCCTAATAGCTTTCCGTACACTCCTTCTTGTTGACCTCTAATGATAAGAGTATTGATGTTGGTTTGCATCAGCGCCATCACTTCGGCAACCTTATCGCTTAAATCTTTATTAAACTGAAATATACCTTCAGAAAAAATAACACTGACAATAGCAGGTTTAGCAATAAAAGTATTTAGCTGGGAGATAAATATTTGCTTTAAAAGTTTCGAGGGCTGTTCTTCTTCATTAGTTATAATTTTCCCAATTCGCTCGCTCATTTCTATCATAAAATAAGTTAGCAGTCCGAGTAAAATTTCATTTTTACTTTTAAAGTGACGGTATAATGCTGCCTCTGATAAATTCAAATCAGACGATAGATTTTTAATCGTTAGTTCTTGTATTCCGAACTTATCTATGCGAAGAGTCGCGGCATCCATTATTTCTATTTGCCTTTCGGTAAACGCTTTATTTTTCATTATCCATTTTTATAGTAAGAAATGAAATTCCCATCCAAATTACGGAGGCAGTCATAGCAATTGCTCCTATTAGTACTAAGGCAGGAGGCAAACCAAAATAGACTTCGGTTAATATTCCTATAGGCATTAATAATCCGGTTAAAGCTAACCATGAAATTGCCTTTGTATTTTTGAGTTTGCCTCCAAAATGGAGTAGAAGATAACCAATTATAACATTTAGGAATGCAAACAAATTACCGTGCACATGGGCAAGTCTTGTTTCAAAGTGCTTGCCGATACTGTATGAGTTTACCCAATCTTCCTTTCCCGGAGCAAAGTCTCTCAGATAAATTAATAGAAACCCATAAGCCATAAAAAAGCCCATTGTCAGGAAGCCTAAAGCGATGTTGTTTTTGCCGTTCATCGGACTGTATTTTTCAAGTAAGTGAGTATTCGCTCACAAAGATAGCAGAAAATATTCTCTTCCAACAAATCTTTTCTCAAAATGAATTTCTATCGGGTAATGAGGGAAGGAAAAGTGATTCACTTTTTTTTGATGAAAAAATATCGGCACGAAAGTTTTTTCCCCGCTGTCGAAACGCCAATACTTCCTGTTAGAATGATTACCAACCCAGCAGATAAGCAAAGATGAGTGGAGCTACAATGGTCGCATCGCTCTCTACAATAAACTTAGGGGTATCAATTCCCAATTTGCCCCATGTTATTTTTTCGTTTGGCACCGCCCCTGAATACGAGCCGTATGAAGTAGTGGAATCGCTAATTTGACAGAAATAACTCCAGAAGGGGACATCGTGCCAGCCGAGATCCTGATACATCATCGGTACTACACAAATAGGGAAATCTCCGGCTATGCCACCGCCAATCTGAAAAAAGCCCACTCCTTTACCGCCACTGTTGGCGCGATACCATTCACTGAGCCAAACCATATATTCAATACCGCCTTTTACGGTAGTGGGCTTCAGTTCATTTTTAATGCAATAGGAGGCAAAAATATTCCCCATAGTGCTATCCTCCCAGCCGGGGCAAATAATCGGTAGGTTCTTTTCCGCAGCAGCTAACATCCAACTGTGCTTGGGATCTATTTCGTAATACGGTTCCAACACACCGCTCAATAGCATTTTATACATGAATTCATGCGGCAGGTATCGCTCTCCTTTGTTGTCGGCCAGTTTCCATAGTTCAAAAATGTGCTTCTGTAACCTGCGGAAGGCTTCTTCCTCCGGAATACAAGTATCCGTTACGCGATTGAAACCATGTTCTAACAAGTCCCATTCTTCTTTTGGTGAAAGATCGCGGTAATTAGGTACCCGCTTATAATGGCTGTGAGCCACCAAGTTCATCAAGTCTTCTTCTAAGTTTGCTCCTGTGCAGGAAATAATCGCCACTTTATCGTTGCGAATCATTTCGGCTAATGAAATCCCTAATTCAGCAGTGCTCATGTCACCTGCAAGAGTAATCATCATTTTGCCTCCTTCGGCTAAATGAGTTTCGTACCCTTTGGCGGCATCTACTAAAGCCGCTGAATTAAAATGTCGGTAATGATGTAGTATAAAATCGCGAATGGGAGTAGCCATAATCTTTAGTTTTTTGAATTGGGGACGAAGGAAAGAATTTTTCTGAAATGCAAGCAAAGCTCCGTGCTCTATTGCGCTTTCATCAGTTTGAAAATGGAGATTCTATTTCCCGTTTCTACGCGCAACAGATACATGCCGGCAGGTAGTGAAGGAAGTAGTGCAGTAATCTGATGCTCTTGCCGGGTTATCTGATAAATTATACGCCCTGTAATATCCGTCATCGTAATTTGCTTTACTCTGTCAGAAGAACTTTGCACGGTGAATGAAGAAGCAAAAGGGTTGGGAAAAACTTGAATGTTCCCCATCGAAATCAGGCTCATGCCGGTACTGGTAATCGCGATAGTATCAAAAGAAGATTGAGCGCATCCGGCACTGTCGCGCAACTGCAACTGTACCACGTAGCTTCCATCTGCCTGATAAATGTGTGTAGGATACGCAGTGGTGGAGGTATCTCCATCACCAAAATTCCATTCATAAAAAGCCCCTCCTTGTAACGGATGAAAACTATATGTGAAAGTGCTGTCGGCAGTCCAGGTAAATGTGGCATCCGGAAGTGGTAAATTATACACCATTGCAGTATCTGCCGCCTCACACCCATTGCTGTCTGTTACAGTAAGACTGTAAAGTCCTGTTTGAGAAATTTCAATAACTCCCACTGAGTCCCCTGTATTCCACCTGTATCTGCTAAAACTATCTGCTGATAATTGAATACTGTTGCCGTCACAAAAAGCAGTATCGTTCCCCAGTGAAAACGCAGGTAAAGGGTAGAAGAGAATGTTTGCACTATCCAAGCCGGTGCATCCAAATTCATCGCTAACGGTTACTTTATAGCTCCCTGAATGATTCACTTGAATAGCATTTTGTGTGTGACCGGTACTCCATTGGTATTTATCAAAAGTGCCGGCATATAACACCACTGTATTTCCGGTGCAAAGTGCAGTATCCGCGCCAATGTTTACGGAGAGAGGTAATACAGAGATAGTGTTGAACTGCGCATCTAACCAAGTCAACCTGTCATTAATCCATCCTTTTAATCGTTGTATTTCTTCCATATAGGTTTGCGGGAGGGGAGTAGGTTCCGGCCAGGTAGCTACACCTAATATAGACCACTGCACAAAGTTGCGCTGCTGCGCCTCATTGAGGTACGCCACTGTTGAGTCAATATAGGCATAGAGTGAATCTTTATTCAGAGTGGTTAGACGCAAAGAGAACCAGCGGCAGCGCGCATGTTCGCGAAAAAGCGTATCCGTCATCATCCTTTCCCAGTATGCGGGAGTGGCATCGCCAGCACACACATAATCATGATTAAATGCCCATCCTGTATCTACTTGCGCTTCGCAGTAATTCGCATTCATCCAGGCAATATCATAGTCCCATGCGGGGCCAGCCTTTAACTTTCCTCCTTTGCTCTGTTTATCCTTATAGAAATAGG
>CAZQYO010000287.1:0-3869 GCA_964597415.1 uncultured Chitinophaga sp. | reverse complement strand
GCGCTGAATGAGGAAGCTGTGCTCAAAATATTTTCGGTGAAAAACCGCCCGCATTTTGATCCCTTGATTGTGCATGTGGCTGAGGTGAAGGACATAGAAAAGTATGTAGAGGAAATTCCCGGCACGGCTCTAAAGTTAATAGCGGCTTACATGCCCGGCCCACTCACTCTTTTGCTGAAAAAGAAAAGCATGATTCCTGATTTAGTTACTTCCGGGCTTGATCAAGTAGCTATTCGCGTGCCGCAACACTCTCTTACTTCGGCACTGCTGCAACAACTTGATTTTCCACTGGCGGCTCCCAGTGCCAATCCCTTTGGCTACATCAGCCCGACCAGTGCCTATCATGTGTATGATCAACTGCACGGGCGCATTCCTTATATATTAGATGGAGGACCAACCGAAGTAGGAGTGGAGTCCACCATTGTGGGGTTTGAAAACGGGGAAACGGTGATATATCGCTTAGGTGGTCTGGCGCAAGAAGATATTGAGCGAATAGCAGGGGCAACCCGCTTGCAAACGAACAACAGTAGCCAGCCGCATAGCCCCGGCATGTTGAAAAGCCACTATGCCCCGCGCAAAAAGCTGAGGATATTAGGTACAGATAGCCGCGAACCGGAAAATGCCGATCATGCCGGTTTTATAGGTTTTGATAAGGCAGATGTGCGCTTTAAAGCAGAGAATCAAATTTTGCTATCTGTAAAGGGAAGTGTGAAGGAGGCCGCCAAAAACCTGTTTGCCGCTATGCGTCTCTTAGATGCCAGCCAAGTAGAGATGATTTATGCAGTTCAATTTCCCGAAAACGGACTGGGCAAAGCGATAAATGACCGACTGAGGCGTGCAGCCACCGAATAGTTAAGCGATTTTTACTGGTCCGTGAGCTTTTTGCATATATGCAAGACCCTGCCGGAAAAATTCTTAGACCCCTTGCATATATGCAAGACCATCGCGGTAAATGCCGTGGCCCTGTTTTATAACTATTTTGGACTAAAAACCACTGTTTCGGCCTAAAACCTTAAAATTTTGTCCGTAAGTGACAAGGGGGCGATTGGTGTGAGACTGGGAAACGGCAAACCATGCAGAGAACTGCCCGACTGTAGCCTCGGACGGCTTCCTCCCGTTAAGCGAGGGAATAACAAACCTCTTTATCTACCTGCCGTTTCTCCGTTTATTTTACGGGGCATTTATTCCCCCATCCTCTTCTGTTGGCAAAGGTCAGCCACCTCAAGCAATCGTTAAATATTTTACCTTCGGCACAAAATTTTACCGTTTGTTCGACCTAATCAAGAGATTATTTGGAGAAAAGAAAGAGGAACATGTTCCCCTTGAGGACTTGCGCCTAATGGAAGTGGATATTCACTCCCACCTTATTCCAGGTATTGACGATGGCTCAAAAACTATGGATGACACCATCTATCTGTTGCGCCAATTGGAGAGCCTCGGTTTTCGGAAAATAATTACTTCGCCCCACGTGGTTACGGATGGGTATAACAACTCTACCGAAATTATATTAAGGGGCAGAGATAAGGTGAGAGAGGCGATGGCGGCCAACGGCATCAACCTCGAGTTCGATGCCATTGCCGAATACTATTTGGATGAAACGCTGTCTGAAAAAATTGAGAAAAGAGATATTTTGACTTTCGGAAAGAATTACGTGCTGGTAGAGTTGTCTTATCTGAACAAGCCCAATAATGCCGGTGATATTTTCTATCAGTTACAGGTGGCCGGATACAAAATTGTGTTAGCGCATCCGGAGCGGTATCCCTATTATCACGAAAATGATTTTCACCACTATCATTCTCTGAAAGATCGAAATATTTTGTTGCAAATAAACCTGATGTCCTTAGCCGGTAAGTATGGTAAGAATGCACAAGCTATTGCTGAGCGACTGATCAATGAACGGATGGTTGATTTTATAGGTACTGATTTGCACAATGCCAAACAAGTGGAAACGATAAAGACTTGTTTGAGTAATAAATACCTTGAAAGAGTGCTCCGTTCAGAAAAACTGCTTAACCGCACACTGTAACCTTTAATTATTTTATCAGACTATAGACCGATAACTATGCCTTTTATTGAAACGGGTTTCCCCGGATTGAAAATTTTTGAGCCGGATGTATTTGCCGATAGCCGGGGGTATTTTTTTGAAAGTTTTAATAAGAACACTTTTCAAGCAGCCGGCATTAAAACTGAATTTGTTCAGGACAATGAGTCCAAATCCTCTTATGGCGTTCTGCGCGGACTTCACTATCAGCTTAATCCAAAAGCGCAGGCAAAATTAGTGCGTGTAGTGGAGGGCAAAGTGCTGGATGTGGTATTAGATATCAGAGCCGGCTCACCCACTTTCGGCAGGCATTTCGTTTTAGAATTGACAGCAGAGAATAAAAAGCAGTTGTATATTCCCTGCGGTTTTGCGCATGGCTTTGTGGTGTTGAGTGATAGCTGTATTTTTCAGTATAAATGCGATAGTTTTTATGCCAAAGAAAGCGAAGGAGGCATCGCGTATAACGACCCTTCTTTAAACATAGATTGGAAGGTAGATGGAGCTAAAGTAATAGTGTCAGACAAGGACAAACAACTGCCGCTTTTTGCCAACTGTACAAATAATTTTGTTTTTGAATCATGAGTAAGATATTGGTTACCGGCTCTCATGGTCAACTGGGTACTGAACTCAATTTCCTGTCATCCATGTTGGAGAAATACACATTTGTATTTGCCGGTAAAGATGATTTGGATATTTCGGATGAAACGGAAGTCAGAAAACTGTTTAATGCTGAAAAATTTGATGTGCTGATAAATGCGGCCGCTTACACTGCGGTGGACAAAGCGGAAACCGAGGCCGAAGCCGCCTTTCGTATTAACGCACAAGCTGCCAGCTTGTTAGCGCAGGTAACGCGCGAAATGAATTGCCGCTTGGTGCATCTGAGCACTGATTTTGTATTTGATGGAACTATAGCCCGCCCGCTCAATGAATCGGATACCACTGCCCCATTGGGGGTGTATGGTGCCAGCAAATTAGAAGGAGAGGAATTGGTTTCAGCGAATCATCCGGAGGCGATAAGACTAAGAACATCATGGGTCTATTCCTCTTTCGGAAACAACTTCGTGAAAACAATTTTGCGCCTGTGCCGCGAACGGGAATTTCTCAAGGTGGTTTACGATCAGGTAGGCACTCCGACTTATGCCAGAGATCTGGCCGCAGCTATTTTGCAAATAATCAACAGTGACCAATGGCATTCCGGTTTATATCATTACAGTAATGAAGGAGTTGCCTCTTGGTACGATTTTGCTATTGCCATTCGCGACTTTGCCGGACTTTCTACCACCATTCTACCGATTGAAACTTACCAGTTTCCAACCCCGGCAGCACGGCCTAAATATTCTGTTTTAAACAAAATGAAATTCAAAGACACTTTCGGACTCTCTATTCCTTATTGGCGGGAGAGCCTTCAGAAATGCGTAGATCTCTTGAAATAACTTATGACTTACAAGGATATTGATGTACAACAACTGATTTCCATAGCGCTCTCTGCGGGTACTGAAATCATGAAGATTTACGCACATGATTTTTCAGTGGAAATGAAAGAAGACAATTCTCCTCTGACCGAAGCGGATAAAAAATCGAATGAAGTGATAGTGTCTCAACTTCAAAAACTTTATCCGGCCATTCCATTTATTTCTGAAGAGACTAAACTGACTCCTTACGAGGTGCGAAAGCACTGGTCGCGGTTTTGGTTGATTGACCCGATTGATGGCACAAAAGAATTTATAAAAAGGAATGGAGAGTTTACGGTAAATATTGCGCTGATTGAAAACAATGAGCCGGTATTGGGAGTGGTGTATGCTCCGGCTCTGAATAAATGTTATGTGGG
>CAZQYO010000286.1:0-3876 GCA_964597415.1 uncultured Chitinophaga sp. | reverse complement strand
ATTGCGGATCGTAATTGAGAATAGTGGAGGCGTTGTAATTGTATTCGATAAAAAAACGGGTCAGTGTATCGGTTTGCGCATAATGAGTAGAATCTTCCTGCTGCTTAAAGAAAAAGAGCAGAGCACCGAATTGCGGTTTTCCGTAATCATCAAAACTCAGCACATCCACTACTTTTCTTCTGGTAATAATATCCGCAGCCTCAAAGCCGAACAGGGTGTAGTAGGTGCGGGCATCTACCTGCTTCTGAATAATGTTATAATACAAGGCTCCGTACCAGTTTTCGTTCGTTAACAGGCGCTGCGAATGGTAAGTCATGGTGTCGCTGGCATCGTATAGCGGAAATATTTTGATTTTACTACTGCGCATTTGTATCACTCCATAGTACCGGAAGTTGCCTTTGGGAAGCACTAACTGCCAGGTGAAAATGCGGAAGGAACTATCGGGTGGATAAATCTTGGTAACGGTTTCAAAAGAGTCGAAAGGATAGTAAAAGGAGTTGTCGAGCTTTAAGGCCGCTACAAAATGAGGGATAAAGGCGTAGCATGCTTTTCTTCTTACATCGAGCAAGGTATCGTAAGTAAAAGTGTTGGACAGCTCGTGAAGCGTGTCTTCTAAAAGTTGAATTTTATGAAGGTCGGTTTTGCTTAATTCATGGTGAACAACTATTACGGGAGCTTTCTCCGGCTTCCTCATTTTCTGAGCTTGAGTTTGTAGGGAAAGAAGTACTAAGAGAGCGAGGGACAGTTTTTTCATCAGATTGTTTAACGATTAAAAGTATTGAAATATTATGAGCGGAGATGTGAAAAACAGCTAAGTAAGAGCGGGCAGAAATGGTGCCCGAAAGTTAGCAGAAAATGCGTTGGACCCTCTAACATCAGCAGCAACAGTCACAGGCAGATAAGGTAAAATTTTCTCCTCCCGTTTTGATAAAAATGAAATGTGCGCCCGCAAGAATGGTTTTTGCGACCGCAACAATGATGTAAGCAACCGCAAGAATGGAATATTCACCCACGAAAATGTTTTTTTAAGCCGAAATGATGCCTTTTAACGGAAAAATGGAGTTTCGTCAATTTTGTTGTGAATCGGGTGAGAGGGAAGGGTTAGCCGGAAAAAAAAAGGAATTTGGAGAGATGGTACCATTAAGAGCATTGAGAGAATTGCGAATTGAAATAAATGGCGGATTGAAATGAATGTCGAATATTGAATTTCGAATAGCGAGTAACGAAAAGCGAATTGAAATGGAAGTTTATAAAAAGATATTAGCCGCAAAAAGCGCTACAGCACGAACGCCCGTGGGAGAGTGATGTGCCGAAGGTGGGCGAAGTAAGGCGCCAAGTATTTAAAATTCTTTTCGTTATTCGTAGAGGGAGGTAAGCGGGGGCCGTGTATCGCTTTACTGAAAAGGGAAAATGTGGTGGCGATAAGGAAGGCGGGCAATCATTTTTGATAACTTTGCTGAGTGAAAACAAGGGAGGTAATGCCGGAAATGCAGTGCCCGCTTCTAAATAATAGGAGGTATGACTGTCGGTTTTCTTCTCTCCCTCGATTGGAAGTAAAAATTATGAAGCAAAAATTATAATGGTGAAACAAGTTTTAAAACAACTCGGCATCTGCGCCACAAACGATGGCGCAAGCACCGGCAACAAATGGATTAAAAGCAAAGGTGAAATGATTGAAAGTTTTTCACCGGTAGATGGGAAAATTATTGCAAAGGTGAGTTCGGCTACCGAAAAGGAGTATAGACAGGTGGTGACTACTGCCAGCGCGGCCTTCAAAATATGGCGAAACGTGCCTGCCCCCAAGCGGGGGGAAATAGTGCGGCAGATTGGAGAGGAGTTGCGCAAATACAAGGAGCCGCTCGGCAAATTGGTGTCGTACGAAATGGGGAAAAGCTTGCAAGAGGGGCTGGGCGAAGTGCAGGAGATGATTGACATTTGCGACTTTGCCGTGGGCTTGTCGCGACAACTTTATGGCATGACTATGCCGAGCGAAAGGCCTAATCACCGAATGTATGAGCAATGGCATCCGCTCGGAGTTGTAGGGGTTATTTCTGCTTTTAATTTTCCGGTGGCGGTGTGGAGTTGGAACAGTATGCTCGCTTGGGTATGTGGCGATGTGTGCCTGTGGAAGCCGTCTGAAAAAGTTCCTTTATGTGCTATTGCCTGCCAGAACATTGTTTCTAAAGTGTTTAAAAAACATGGTTTACCGGAGGGTATTTCGAGCCTCGTTATCGGAGATTATAAAATAGGAGAATTGCTTTCGCACGACTCGAAGATTCCATTGGTATCTGCCACCGGCTCTATCCGCATGGGCAAGAAAGTAGGGGAGGCTATAGGTGCTCGCTTAGGGAGAAGTTTGTTAGAACTTGGAGGCAACAATGCCATCATCATTACCAAAGAGGCCGATTTGAATATCGCTATGGTGGCGGTAGTATTTGGGGCGGTAGGCACAGCCGGACAGCGCTGCACCACTACCCGCAGATTAATTATTCATGAAAGTAAATACAACGACCTCAAGAATCGCTTGAAGAAAGCATACGCACAGCTTAAAATCGGCAATCCGCTCGATGAGAAAAACCATGTAGGTCCGCTGATAGATAAGCAAGCGGTAAAAGCTTATACCGAGGCTATTGAATCAGCAAAAATGCAGGGAGCAAAAGTTTGGATAGAGGGAGGAGTGATGAAAGGAAAAGGATTTGAAAGCGGATGTTATGTGCGCCCCTGTGTGATAGAAGCTAAGAATGAAATGGAGATAGTGCAACAGGAAACATTTGCCCCTATACTCTATATAATGAAATACAAAACGATGAAGGAAGCCATAGCGTTGCAAAACGGAGTAGTGCAGGGCTTGTCCTCCTCTATTATGACGACTAACCTGCGCGAAGCAGAAACATTCCTCTCGTGCAATGGCAGCGATTGTGGTATTGCAAATGTGAACATCGGTACTTCCGGGGCAGAAATAGGTGGAGCGTTTGGAGGCGAAAAAGAAACAGGAGGCGGACGAGAAAGCGGCAGCGATAGCTGGAAAGCCTATATGCGCAGACAAACCAATACCATCAATTACGGCACGGAACTCCCTTTAGCGCAAGGGATAAAGTTTGAGTTGTAGTGGCGGAACAGTAAGTTATATCGCTATCCAATAGAGAGAGTGCAAAAGGAATATCCGGTGAGGTTCAGATTTGGCGACAGAAAATAGTTAGCACTAACTTATTTTCAGAAAAGTTTGAAGCGCTTACCGGGTAGGGTGACTATCCAGTCTTTCATTTCCATTTCGAGAAGTATGGCTGCCAGCACTCCTGTGCTAATGGTGGTTTTCTGAGCCAGTGCATCAATCTCCATATCACTTACCTCTTTCAGCGCATCATAAATCTTTCGTTCCTCTTCGCTCAAATTCAGCAATAGTTCGCGCTGCGGCTTTCGGGATTTTGTGTTGCTCGACTCGATATTCCAATTCATGGACTTCATTACTTCTTCTCCGCTTTCTATCAGTTGTGCCCGGTTAGTTTTAATCAGTTGGTTGCAGCCTTTGCTCCATTTGTCAATGACTTTGCCCGGCACGGCCATTACTTCCCGGTTATAAGTACCGGCAATGTTGGCTGTCAGTATGGCTCCGCCATCTTCAGCCGATTCAATCACGAGTAGTGCATCACACAATCCGGCCACTATGCGGTTGCGGTTGGGGAAGTTATAGGTACTCATTTTTTCAGTTGATCGGTACTCACTGAGCAGGCCGCCTTGCGCTATCATTTTCTGAGCCGTGGTTTTGTGTGCTTGCGGATAAATGGTATTTAGTCCATGCCCCAGCACCGCTACTGTTTTTAGTTGATGTTCTAATGCCGCCTGATGAGCAGCGATGTCAATACCATAGGCCAGCCC
>CAZQYO010000285.1:0-3888 GCA_964597415.1 uncultured Chitinophaga sp. | reverse complement strand
TTAGCACGAGCAATATGGCCTTGCAGATACCACTCCTCCCCTCGCACTACTAATTCTAAAGGAGTGTGAGTAGCCCAAGGCAAATGATCTTTGATAGAAATGAGAGTGGCAAAACTAAATTCGCGAATCAGTTGTTCGATGGCGCGAAGGTCATTTTGCTTAAAGTGAGAAGGGATGTACATAACAAAGCGATTCTTCAGTATTCCATCAAATCTACTATTTATCAGTAGTGCCATAAAAATTTAATCCGCCAAAGTGTTATATCCCGCTTAATGGAACAGATAGGAGGTCCTTTTTACAAATACGCATTTATAATTAAAAGGAAGTTACTTCGCTTAATGCAGCTTTCTAATTTCTATCGAACAGTAATGATTTCCATTATAAACTGTCCTCTTTTTACTGTTTAGAGCCTATTCCTATTTGCAGTAGTTCTGCCTACAGACCTGTCCGGATGATAACGGAACTCCGGTGTAAACCCTATAGGTTCGCAAACATCTCCGTCTTTTCACTTTACACATAAATTAAGGTGGGTAGTATTGAAAATGGCAGCTTACAAGCTGGTTCTCTTTCTTTATCTAACATGCGGCTCGCAAACAGACTACCCGCAGATATGTAAACAGAGTTCCCCGATAATGGAATGTCCCGGAAATTATGCAAAGAGGTCTAAAAGTCTATCAGGAAGTAGTGGTGAAAGTCGGGGGCTTTCGCTACTACTTCCTGAGGGGGAAGACTATCAGTTTACTGATGTTAGGGGGGAATTTATTTGACGATCAACTTTTCTTTAAAGGTGCTTTGGTTGGTAGTTAAGTTGACTACATATATGCCTGCCGCTAGTATATCCTTTACGTTAAGGCGAATCACTTTGTCTGCACTCGCAGAGCCTAAAGAGATGACCTGCTGATAAACAGATGCCCCTACTTGATTGAATATCTGGATGGTCATTTCTTCAGAAGCATTGCTCACTGCAATATTTAATTTATCGGCAGTGGGGTTGGGATACAGATGGATAGAACTGGCAGCAGCCATGCTTCTCTTTACCATCACTATGTTGGAGTAGGCGAACTGGCCGTCATAGTCAGTTTGCTTGAGGCGGTAGTATGAAACACCGGATAAAGGATGCTCATCATTGAAAGTATAGTTGCGCTCTACGGTGCTGTTGCCGGACCCTTCTACCCGTCCTACTTCTTTGAAATCAGTTCCATCATTACTTCTTTCTACGGTAAAGTAGTCGTTGTTAATCTCCAGAGAAGTAGTCCATGTAGTAGCGACCAGATTATCTTTAGACTGCGCTTCAAATCTCAACAGTTTTACCGGCAAAGCCGCACCGCCACCATGCGAGCCGAAAGAGAATGGGCTGAAGTTAGATACTGTTCCGTCCATTTCTATGCTTCCATTTCCGTTGCCACTGCAAACAGAGCCTCCTACAGTAGTGGCGGCTTCATTGTGCCACTGACCACCGGTGTAATGTGCCAAAGTGAGATAGTCGCAGTTCTGAATACCGGAAGCCAGAGCATCTTCCCAGTAGAGACTAATTTTTACCGGATCAGAAGTAACATTGCGGTCAATCACCCAGTATTCCAAATCGCTGACCAGATCAAGTCCCGGTGTATCTACAGATGTAACATCACTGTAAGGGGTTCCAAAATATTCGGCAGTAATTTCTGTGTTCGCATTGCTCATCCCCGAAACTCCCGCTCTTCGCCATCTGCCATCTTTTCCTACTGGAAAGATGAAAGCTGTGTTGCCTATTTTTTTCATGGGTCCGGCTACATAACTGGTAGCAGTGCCCGATGAAGAACCGGCCGAAGCGGTAAGAGTAAGCATATTGGCTGCAGAAGTAATCAACTCCCCATTTGTCAGCGATAAGGCTCTCTCAACAATAGCCGGAGTGTTCAGCGTTAATCCACCCGCAGAATTGTTTAATCCCAGATTGTAGAAAGTGGTAGTAGTAGCACCGCTGATCGCTTGCGCGGCAGAGCCGATAAAGTTAACAGATGCTGTGCCGTCAGTGAAAGTGCCGTCATTTATCCAATCCCCGCCTATGTTTATGTTATCGGCAACTCCCTGGTTAAATGTGCCGTTGGCGATGTTCAGGTCGTTATTAATTTGGAGGGTAGCCGTGCTGCCATCAACCGACAGTGTTTTTCCGGCTTTATCGGCTGTGAGGTCGTAAAAAGTTTGAGAGGTTGCTGTGCCATTGATATACTGGTCAATAGAAGCGGCATTGAAATTAACAATAGACGTGGAAGGTGAAAATGTTCCTCCGTTATTCGTCCAATCACCGTTTGCCATATTGATTACCGCATTTGCTCCATCAAATGTTCCGGAGGTTAACAGCACCTTGGCCAGTACATTCAGGGTATCTGTCTTACCGCTGAAGCTAAGAGTGCCGGCACTCTTATCTACCGCAAAATTGAAGAATGACTGAGCAGTAGCATTGCCGTTAATATCCTGATCGCTGTTTCCGTTGAAATCAACAGTGCCGGTGCGGTAAGTAAAGTTTCCGCCATTGTTGGTCCAATTACCACCGGCATACACAGTGGCAACAGTAGCCGGGTCAAAGGTGCCGGAGTTCAAAGTCATATCACCGGCCACCGTTAAGTTCCCTATGTTCCCTGCGGTGATAAGCGATTGTGAAGTTTTATCCACGGTCAACCCGCCAAAATTTTCACCGGTAGCGGTTCCGTTAATCGCTTGGGCTCCTGTAGTAGAGTTGAAAACAACGGTGCTGGTTCTCGGTTGAAACGTACCGCCATTGTTTGTCCAGTTGCCGACATTCATATAGATAGTGGTGGCCGTTCCTCCATCAAAAGTTCCGGCAGTTAAAGTCATGTTGCCTTCGATGTATAGGGTATCTGTGCTTTCGCTCAGGCTCAACGCTCCGGCACTTTTGTCAACAGTTGTGTTGTAAAAAGTTTGGCTCACGGCAGATCCGTTGATAGCCTGCGCTCCGGAGCCATTAAAGGTAACAGTGCCTGTGCCGTAAATAAAATCACCCCCATTATTCGTCCAGTTACCGCCCACATAAATGGCTGCGGCAGTTCCTTTATCGAATGTGCCGGAGTTCAAGTTTATGTTTTGGTTAACGGTCAATGAAGTGGTACTGTCGCCTATGCGGAGCGTTCCACCGCTTTTGCTCACGGTAATTCCATTCAAGGTTTGGCTGGCAACTGTTCCGCCAATAGCTTGCGCTCCTGAGCCTGTAAAGGAGATGGTTCCTGCGGAGGGGGTGAAAGTTCCTCCATTATTGATCCAGTTACCTCCTGTCATTACGATGTTTGTGGCCGTTCCATTATTAAAGTTAGAGCCGGAGCTGAGGGTCATGTTGCCGTTCAGGGTAAGCGTGGCAGTGCTGCCGCCTATGGTTAAGGTGTTAGAATTGTTATTGACAATAATGTGGTTGAAAGTTTGTGCCGAAGCAATTCCCTGTATTGCTTGATCTGTGGTATCACTAAAAGTTACGGTGCTGCTTCCGGGAGTAAAGGTGCCACCGTCATTCTGCCAGCTACCACCGGTCATGTTGATAGCCGTAGCCGTGCCGGCATCCAATGTTCCCCCGGTGAGAATCATATCACTAACCATGTTCAGGGTAGTTGTGCTGCCGCCTATGGTAACTGTGCCGCCCGACTTATTGACGTTAATACTATTGAAGGTTTGGCTGGCAGAGGTTCCGGTGAGGGATTGATTGCCTGAACCCGAAAAATAAACCGTGCCGGTAGAAGCAATAAAGTTGCCTCCGTTCTTATTCCATCCCCCACTACCGGTTACATTAATGCTTTGACCTCCGAAATAATCTATGGTGCCATCGCGCAAAGTTCCTGCGCTCAATACGATTCCATAAACGGCTATACTATCCGTTAGCGTAGAGGTAGCTGTACTGGAGTGGGT
>CAZQYO010000284.1:1169-3901 GCA_964597415.1 uncultured Chitinophaga sp. | reverse complement strand
CCAACACGCTCGGCATTTACAATATGACCGTGTTTGACAACGATAAAATGATTTACGAATACCAGCAGGACAAATTATCCTTCTCCTTTACCCGCTACGTACTGAGCCAAATTGATTATTCGATTTACAAGAATGAATCACAAAAAATCTTTCACAAGTGCTTTGTAGAGCCGGGAAACCAATGCCCGATTTACAGCAATCTGGTGAACAGAGGAGTAGTGGATTTAAGTGACGGGCTGCTCCATAAAATAGGGATAGAAGTGCAAGACTTTGCAGGGAATACTTCCTTCATAAAATTTGATTTGCGTTTCGATAGCAATGCGAACATTTTTACTGAAAAGGATTTTAATTACGCGACAAAACTGAATTACAATCGCGTGAATGAATTTTCGACAGCCGACATTAAATTGAATTTTCCCGAAGGATGCTTGTTTGACGATGTCTATTTCACTTATGCGGTTGACTCTACGCCCCAAGCAAATATCTTCTCCAAAATTTACGAAGTGGGCAGCAGTGACATTCCTCTTTTCGGTCGTTTTACTATTGCTGTGAAAGCCGAAAATTTACCTTCGGCATGGCAGTCAAAAGCTTTGTTGACGGGTTATGATAAAAAAGGGAATTTGTCGAATACCGGAGGGGAATTTCAAAACGGCTTTGTAGTTTCAAAGGTCAGAGAGTTCGGTAAGTATTACGTGATGATAGATACGGTTCCTCCTAAAATTGTTCCGCTCAATGTTTCGCCCGGTAAAAATATGCGAGGCCAAAAAAGAATTTTAGTAAAAATCTCTGATAACCTTTCCGGCATTGCCGGATACGATACCTACATAGATGGCAAATGGACCGTCACCGATTTTGATGCAAAGAGCGCTACCCTCACTCACTCTATCTCTAATGATTTACCTAAAGGCGAGCACCTTTTTAAAGTAGTAGTGACCGATGACAAAAAGAATCGCGCAGCATATTCTGTAAAGTTTAACTGGTAAGCCGCAGTCGGGAAATGGAGATTATTTGAGGGCTAAAAAGCGGTTCATTAGCTTCGATTTAACCGCCTTCCACGATTTCACTTTGCCATCGTCAGCTTCTTTAAGTCCTTTTTCTATTCGCTTCTGTATTTGATTGCGGCACGAGCATTACGGAGCAGTGCAATAAATTCATTGCGCCTGCTTTTTACTCACCTCTTCCCCATCAACTCAATCGCCTCCTTTAAGGTTTGCACTTTCGCCTCTAAATCACTTTTCTGCTTTTCGAGTTCGGTAATGCGGGCTTGCAAAGGATTTTAGGCAACAGCAGAAAACTCCGGAGGCAATTGAGCCGCCCCGGCTGCGCCCCTTCATTTTGTATAAGCTACAATTGCCGCTTTACGGTCTATCTTTAAATAAATCCTTCCACTTCTACCTCATTAATTCTGACGAAAACCCTTCGTGTGGCTCCCGAAAGGAAACGAGAGAGAAGGATACCTGCGCGAAATGGTGATGGTATGGCAATGGGCTTCAAAATGTGAATATTTTTAGGCGGGGTTCTCAGCATTTTAAAAATATATTCGCCCTCTATACTTAAGCCTCAACGGATGAATATTAACAAGATCTTAGCTTTCTTCGTTCCTCACGACCGGATATTTTTCACTCTTTTTTCAAAATCGTCTGAAAATCTGGTAGAAATAGCTAAAACACTTACCGAGTTGGTGAATGCCGGCAGCCCCGAAAGAAGAGCGGAACTAAACAAGAAAATTGCCGACTTAGAGCATGTGGGCGATGATATTACCCACAACATTTTTACGGAGTTGAGCACTAATTTCATTACCCCCTTTGACCGCGAGGATATTCACTACTTAGCTTCCTCTTTGGACGATATAGTTGATTTTATTCACGGCACTTCTAAGAGATTGGACTTGTATAAGATAGACGAGAGCACCTTTGCCATGAAACAACTGGCAGATATTATTGAAAAATCGGCAAAGGAAATTCATGTCGCTGTGTCTAACATGAAACACATGAACAATGCGGTTCGGATTCGCGAAGCCATTGTGCGCATCAACAGTCTTGAAAACCATGCGGACGATATTTTTGACGGAGCCATAGCCGACCTGCTGAACAACGAACCCAACGCAATAAAAGTGATTAAAATGAAAGAGGTGCTCGCCAATATGGAAACCGCCACCGATAAATGCGAAGATGTAGCCAATGTGATTGAGTCCATACTTGTAAAGAACTCCTAAGCTCCGAATGGAAACTGTCCTGATTCTTGTTATAGTAACCGCCATTATTTTTGATTTTATCAACGGGTTTCACGACTCCGCCAACTCTATTGCCACCATCGTTTCTACTCGAGTGCTTACTCCGCTACAGGCGGTGGTTTGGGCAGCCTTCTTCAACTTTGTGGCCTTCTTCTTTTTTAAAGAACACGGAGTGGCCGAAACGGTGAAAACAATGGTGGCAGAAGAAGTACTTTCGCAGTCCGTATTAATGAGCGCTTTGTTGGGAGCCATTGTGTGGAACTTAGCCACTTGGTGGTGGGGTCTTCCTTCCAGTTCGTCACACGCGCTGCTGGGTGGTTTGGCCGGAGCCGCTTTTGCCAAGGCCGGCAGCAATGCGATTGTGTGGGGAAAGGTGACGGAGACACTACTCTTTATTCCCTTAGCTCCCATCATCGGCTTATTGATTGCCTACATTGTTTCCGTTTTAGTGCTTAACCTGTTAAAGAACGTGTCTAATTATAAGGTAGATCGCTATTTC
>CAZQYO010000284.1:0-1159 GCA_964597415.1 uncultured Chitinophaga sp. | reverse complement strand
ACTATTCTCTATCGGTCACGGAGGTAATGATGCACAAAAAACGATGGGAATAATATGGGCCGGCTTATTAATTGCCGGAAGTGTGAAGAAGGGCGACACTCTCCCTACTTGGATTCCCTTTGCCTGTTATTCGGCTATGGGAGTGGGCACTATGCTGGGTGGATGGCGCATAGTAAAAACGATGGGGCAGCGAATTACCAAACTAAAACCATTTGAAGGTTTTTGCGCAGAGACAGCCGGAGCCATTACTTTGTTTTTTGTGACACTATTAAAAATTCCGGTTTCCACTACGCACACCATCACCGGTAGCATTATGGGAGTAGGAATGACCAAACGGCTCTCGGCAGTTCGCTGGGGAATAGCGGGGAACATTATGGTAGCGTGGATACTTACGATCCCCGCCTCTGCTTTTGTGGGTGCCATGACCTATCTCGGTTTGAGAATGGTGATAGGGGCTTAGTTCCGCTTTATTTCAAAGACAGCGAATTTTTGAAAAACCCCCTCCTGCACACTTAACTTTTCTACTACGGCATGTTCCGGCCCGTGATGACACCAATCCACTAAGCGGTGCACCCACTCCTCTTCGCCTTCTGCTGCTACTATTACACTCCCATTTGCCAAATTCATCACATAGCCTTTCACTCCCAGCAAATCAGCCATCTGCTTAGTGGCTGCGCGAAAACTTACGCCTTGTACTTTTCCGCTGACTGTGATAGTTAAGTGCTTTTGCATAGGGCAAAACAAACTTTTTTGCCCCAATACAAAAAACACGATGCCGCTTCCATCCTTCGCTTTTCAATCTCCATTCGCCAGTTCGCTGAGTAACTTACAATGTTTATACTTGCACCATGTTTAGGCGATTAGGTGCTCTTTTGACCTTAACTATTTTACTATTTGGAACGGGTGGATATTATCCGCTTTTTGTAAAACTGATGCAATGGAGAATCAGGGAACAAATGGAGCACACCCTCAGCAAATCTTTGCCGGATGAGCAACTTACCTTGTTGACCTTCTCCAACACCCAATTAAATGAACTGCACTGGACGCGCCATAGAAAGGAATTTGAATATCAGAGACGCAGATACGATGTAGCGCGAATGGAGACCTCAAAAGAGGAGACTAAATTTTACTGCATCGAAGATTCTAAAGAAACCTTGTT
>CAZQYO010000283.1:0-3907 GCA_964597415.1 uncultured Chitinophaga sp. | reverse complement strand
ATCCTGTTACTGATTTCCGAACGAATAGAAGATTTTAAATGCCAATTAGTAACGCTTAAGTTTTTATCTGCGTTTTCTTTTGCCCACGAAAGCTCTACACAGGCATTAAAATATGAGGTGCGGATTGCGAGAGCGATAGAGATGGAATCTATTATAGTGCAGCTTCAATCGGAGTTAAGAAAGGCGATCTATACAGAATTTTCAAAAGACGTAGAAAAGCACATAGAAACCTTTAAAAAGTATTTTGAAAAATATCATAACCACGAAGTTTGCGCGATTCGGATTTTAAGTCTGTACGCTTACATCAAAATAGCCCATAAATTCGATGCTCCGTTTTTCGGAAGCGATCACTGTTTGGGCTTAATGCAATTATTGAGACGTGAACTTCACAACCATCCTCATATTATCCTCCCCTATATGAGCGATATAAAGGGCAACCTTTATTTTATGATGCTCAACTCAGCCATTTATCCGGCTGTATCAAAAGAAAGAGATGAATTGATGGAGGAGTTGAAAGACTATTACAGCTCTTCACAAATGCTCCAAGGGAGGTTAAGTCCCGGGCAACTTTATATTATGGCGGCCGAGGGCACCAGACTATTCTCTACGTACCATCACTCTGTCTGCCGACCCGATTACGCTTCAATTCTTACCAAAAGAGATAGAGTATCGCTGGACGAAACGATAGCCAGCCTTCAAAAATTTCTTGAATTACCGGAGGACTCCATTATATCGGACCATAGCATCAGATCGCTGCGAATGTTATATGGTTCTATGCTCATTATTTCAGGAGGCAAACATATTCACGAAGGTATTTTTGAATTAGAATCAATGCTCACCGCTTATCAGCAAATTAATCTTGGAGCCGCTACCGATAGTATATTTATGTCCATGATGGTGGGATATTTTTCCTTAAGTAATTATGAAAAATGCGAACAGACCTTTAAGCGATATACCAAAGTAAAGAACAAGAAATTTGTTTACGAAGGCAACGATCTGAAAATACATGTTTACTATTATCTCGCTCAATATCTCAGCACCGGTCGTCAACAGTATTTAGAAAAACTAAGGCAGGCATTAGCCAACTACGGAAGTGAAAGATCCCCTACTACCGTCATGCAGTTATTGGCCTATCATCAGATTGAACTGTAGCGCAGTCCCTTTTGAATTGGATTGGATGTTTGCAGTACCATAGAGCGACTACACCTCCACTGTTTCTGCCTTCATTAAATGCTTCACTTTTTCCCACGGCTCAGTCTCAAAGTGTTTGCGATCTTTTATTTTTTCAGGATAGCGCACATGGAATTCAAATTCGTGACGAAAATGGCGAATAGCTGCTGCGACCGGCCAAGCTGCGGCATCACCTAATGGGCAGATGGTGTTCCCCTCAATTCTGCGCTGTATATCCCATAACAAGTCTATATCCTCCATATTTCCATAACCGTGCTCCAACCTCCAAGTTACTTTCTCTAACCAACCTGTTCCTTCGCGACAAGGCGAACACTGCCCGCAACTCTCGTGGTGATAAAAGCGAGAGAAATTCCAGGTGTTGCGCACTATACACTGCCGGTCATCATATACAATAAACCCTCCTGAACCAATCATACTGCCGGTAATAAAACCTCCATCGCTCATGCTTTCATAAGTCATAAGACGAGTTTCTCCTTTAGCGGTTTTGAATAATAAGTCGGCTGGAAGAATGGGTACTGAACTCCCCCCCGGCACACAAGCCTTCAGTGGGCGATCCGTTTGCATCCCTCCACAATATTCCTCACTCATTAAAAATTCTTCCACCGGTACTCCCAGTTCAATTTCATACACTCCGGGATTCTTAATATTTCCCGAGGCAGAAATAAGTTTGGTCCCGGTAGATTTCCCAATTCCTATTTTGGCAAATTCATCTCCTCCGTTCAACATAATCCACGGCACATCCATAATCGTTTCCACATTGTTCACCACGGTTGGGTTTCCATATAAACCCACTACTGCCGGGAAAGGGGGTTTAATACGCGGATTCCCTCGCTTGCCTTCAAGAGATTCAATTAAACCGGTTTCCTCTCCGCAGATATATGCCCCCGCACCACAGGTTACATACAAATCAAGATCGAAACCGGTGCCCTTAATATTTTTTCCGAGCCAACCCTGCGCATAAGCCTCATTAATGGCTTTCTCCAGTATCCGATAAATCCACATATACTCTCCACGGATATAGATATAACTGAGATGAGCTTCCAGTGCAAAGCTGGAAATAAGCATTCCCTCAATTAGAAGATGAGGCAACTTTTCCATCAAGTAGCGGTCTTTGAAAGTACCCGGTTCGCTTTCATCAGCATTGCAAATGAGATATCGCGGGCGACCGCTTTTCTTATCAATAAAACTCCATTTTAAGCCGGTGGGGAAACCAGCCCCTCCTCTACCTCGAAGACCACTCTTTTTTACTTCCTCCACAATATCCATCGGAGCCATCTTCAGTGCTTTCTCTGCTGAACTATAACCGCCATGCTGGCGATACACTTCATAAGTATCTATGCCGGGAACATTGACGTGTTCTAAAAGTATTTTTTTGCCTGCCATGATTTCGACTTTATGAATTCAAAATTTTAGAAGAGTCCAACTCTATCTTTCCCGCTTTGCAATCTTCTATCAGTTGGTCTATCTTTTCAGGAGTAAGAAATTCGTGATAGTAATCGCCTAACTGCATCATGGGCGCATAACCACAAGCTCCTAAGCACTCTACGCCCTTTACACTGAACAGCCCGTCAGCACTTACTTCGCCTTTTTTCTTTACCCCGATTTTTTTCATTGTGTATTCCATCAAGTCTTCTACTCCACGGGTAACGCAGCAACTGGTATGGCAGAACTCGAACATGTATTTACCTACCGGTTTTTGATTATACATACTGTAGAAGGAGACTACTTCATATACCTCAATCGGGCGGATATTCAGTATTTCGGCTACTTTATCCATCGCTTCTACAGTCAGCCAATTATCGTTTTCATCCTGTACTTCATGCAGAATGGTGAGAATAGCGCTCTTTTGTTTTCCCTCCGGAAAGCGCGATTTCAATACCTCAATACGGGCGAGTGTTTTATCACTCAGTTTTACCGGAATGTTTGATTTTACGTTTAAGCTCATCTCGAATTGCTCTAAATACTAACTACAAATATTCTTCATTAATTACTCGCTACGCATCCAACTCCCCGGCTATCACATTCAGGGAACTCAATATCACAATGGCATCGCTCAGGTAAGCGCCTTTTATCATTTCTGTAAATGCCTGATAATAGATAAAGCAAGGTCTGCGGAAATGCAAGCGGAAAGGAACCCGACAACCATCACTGATCAGATAAAATCCTAATTCGCCATTTCCCCCTTCCACCGCATGGTACACTTCCCCCTTAGGTACGGGAATTTCTCCCATCACAATTTTGAAGTGATAGATCAGTGCTTCCATACTGGTATAAACTTCCTCTTTAGGAGGCAGATAATAATCCGGCACATCGGCATGAAAAGAGCCTTCGGGCAATTTATCTAAGGCCTGGCGAATAATGCGCAGCGATTGCCACATCTCCTCATTGCGAACACAGAAACGATCATAAGTGTCGCCACTCTTACCCACCGGAATATCAAATTCAAAATCGTCATAACTACTATAAGGCGTTGCTACCCGTACATCATAATCAACTCCTGCTGCGCGTAGGTTGGGGCCGGTCATCCCGTAAGCCATCGCCCGCTCGGCACTAATAGCCCCTACATTAATGCAGCGATCCATAAAAATACGGTTGCGTGCTACTAAATCAATAAACTCCTGCAAAACCGCAGGGTATTCTTTCATAAAGGCATCTAACTTGCGGAATGCTGTATCACTCCAATCTCGCTCGAAACCGCCCATACGCCCCATATTGG
>CAZQYO010000282.1:1545-3973 GCA_964597415.1 uncultured Chitinophaga sp. | reverse complement strand
GGCACTTACTGCTTTTGTTTCCGGTATTGCTGTCCCGGAAGTATCTGTTCCGTTTGTTGGAGTATGAACTAAAGAGGGTTGGTTAGGCTGCCCTTGATGCACAGCCGGTGAGGCAGGCGCTGTGGGGGTGTATTGTGCATTTAAGGAATCTCTCAATAATGTATCCTTGCTCAAATCTACTTGCGGGAGAGAAGATTTATTGAGCAGTGACAATAAATCAGAAGCCGCCTTCTGTACTTCTACATCTTTTCCATTGCTCACGATTTTATTCAATGCCTGCACGTATTCGTCCAATTTATTTTGTTTCGCCAAAATGAGTGCAAGGAGCAAATCAAACTTGCCTTCTAAGGGATTGGATTTGAATAGGGTGTTGCTCATCTTGCATTTGTACCAGGCAGAGTCGAGATTCCCCGAATTGTAATCATTATACACCTCCTCATAATAAGTATTTACCGCGAGGTCTTTCTGCATTAATTGCTTGATGTAGTTCGGGTCTTTCAAGATTTTCGCAATCACACTTTCGGGGAATTCAGCCAATATGAGATGTTTATATTTTTCCATCCCGGCATTATCGTTCTCTTGTTGAGCAATCAAGTACAGGTTATAATAACTTTCTAACAACAGGCGATGCTGTTTTACTCGGTTGTTCAGAGTTTCAAACATTTCCCTTGCCTTATCGTAGGCTTCCAGTCCATCCTTATAAATGGTTCCTGCGGTGTAGTAAGCATCCACTAAGCGCTCGTTGCTTTTACTCTGCTTTTCAGGCGTGTTGGGAATACCCGCCAACATTTGCTCTTCGGGTGTTCCGGTAACCACTTTCTCCTCCTTCGCTGCGGAAGTACCGGTGTCCCCTTCGGCAGAGTTGAACAACTCCACTTCATCAGCAGTCATAGCCGTTTTATCTTTTCTGCGCCAGTCCGGCTCTAATTTTCTGCGCCCCCATTTTTTAATAAAGTCATTGTACCCCGCTGCCCGGGCAGTGGTATTGTAGAAGTACCAAGTGCTGCCACTGCTTTGCTGAGACGGTACTTTGGGCTGATTTGAATTGGTGAAATTATTGAGTTGCAGTTGTTGCTTTTTAGTTTCTTCTGCGGCCTTTTTATCTTCTGCTTCTTTTTCTTTTTTAGCCATTGCGTCTTTCACCGCCTGCTCCTGCTGTTCCTTTGGAAGAGCCGCTAATTTTTGCAGACTATCTTCTTCTGCAATAATATTTAACTGAGTGACTAAGCTTTCGAGCAATTTATTTCTCTCTTCAATATCGGGATAGCGCTTGTCATTCTTCGCCATAAATGTAAGTGTAGAGTCATAGAAGAATTTAGAGTTGACGTAAGCCTCATCTTCGTAATCCATTTCGGCCAGTTGGAGATACGAAAGTGCTTTTTGATCATCATTGTCAACAGAGAAATCAACTGATTTATGAAGGAAAATCCGAGCCTGATCCCTGCTTGATTCCTGTAGTGAAATCAAAGCCAATTCGTAGTAAATCTGATCCAAATAATCCTTGTATTTCCCATCCTTTGCCATCTTGGCCAGCAGTGAACGGATAGCCGCATTATCCTTACTGGAAGCTCTGCCGAGTTTGGCCATTTTCAGTTTGGCGTAAAACTCCATGTCGTAGGTGGGTCGGTTCTTCAACACCAACTTATAATTAGAAATGGCTTTGGGGTAGTTGCCCGTCATTTCGTAGCACTGCGCCAATACAAAGAGCGGACGGCCTTTCAATCGCTTTTTCTTTCGTATAGATTTTGCTTTCAAATAATTTTCGAGCGGCTCAATAGCTCCGGCATAATTTTTAGAACTAACCTTGAGGTCAGCATCTGCCAAATCTAATTTCGGGTCTAAGTTTTTATAGAAATTATCATCGCTGCGAACAAACGTGACCACCGAACCGGCTTTGTCAAATTTGCCCTGGCGGGTGTAGGTGTTCACTAACCATATCAAGGCCTCACTTCGAGCCGGCTCATGCACCCAAATTGAGTACTTCGGTCGCGTATCCTCTTTCTCCAAGGACTTAGTACCATCTGCATTGGTTACCACCTTTACTTTGGCTTTCTTCTTCTTCTTTTTTGCACGGACATATTTGTGCAGCGGTTTCCCCAGTCCCCGCATCACCTTTACATAATCCACTCCATCTTTAAACTCTGTAGTAATATATTTGAAACTACTGGAAGCCTTGTCGTAATCTCCCTTCAAATAATACGCTTCGCCTATCAATAGCATGTGGTCATCGCTCCAGTTGGAAATGTTGTGCAACTGTATTGCTTGCGTGGAGCGCTTTACCACATCCTCTAAATCGCTGTTGTAGCTCGCAAACTCTTTTGAATCATTGTAGGGATAAACCGCAATGACCGAGTCGAACTTATCTTTATGGGAAGCCGCAACAGATTGAAGGGTTCCCTTCAACTTTTCGTGCGCATTGAAATAGGCG
>CAZQYO010000282.1:0-1504 GCA_964597415.1 uncultured Chitinophaga sp. | reverse complement strand
ATATCGTGAAATGCCTGAGTGGGCAAAATAGCGTGATTAGTAGTAGAGCAACCCCATAAGCTCCATATAGCAACCCACAGAAGAGCCTTAGCCGACCGCCATACCCATTTAGAGCCGTGACCGAAAGCTTTTTCGGCAGACTTAAAATTTGAGAACGGCAAGTGGACGGAATAAATATTTGATACCTTTGGCAGCTTCAATTTTAGTGAGGGTTTAGAGCTAAACGTCATTACAAACACGGAAATAGCAAAAATATTTCGTTTCGGAGAAAATAAAAGCCGAAACCACAGAGATGTAGGAATTTGCCGCAAAAAGCATAATGAAATTATTCGATGTCGGAAATCATAAAAACCAAGCAAAGTAAAAAGCCGAAAAACAGGTTCAGATTTGTTATTCTGAACGATGAAACCTTTGAAGAGAAGTTCTCTCTCTCACTAAGCAGAAACAATGCTTGGGTCTTTATCGGCACTTCTGCCTTTATCCTCATCTTCTTTACAGCGGCTGCTATTATCTATACCCCTCTCAAATATTTTATACCGGGCTTTGGCGATTACAATTACCGCTCAGAGATTCTCCAGCTAAAATTTAAAACCGATTCGTTAGTGCAAACCATGCAGGCTCACCAGCTTTGGGTAGAAAACCTGATGAATGTGATGGAGGGAAAGGTGGATACCACCGTTCCCGCTCCCGACCAACCTCAAAACTTTGACAAAGGCAAAATAAAACTCAACGAGGTATCAAAAACCGATCAGCAACTTCGCAAAGAAGTGGAAGATGAGGATAACTATGCCCTCAGTGCTAATTCGGGAACAGGCAGCAGAATGGTGGAAGAAGTGCGCCAAATGCACATGGTAGATCCGGTGGAGGGATATGTGACCGATGGCTTTGATTTAAAGAAGGGACACTTTGGTATTGACATTGCCGCCAAACAAGATGCTCCCGTGTTGGCCGTGTTAGACGGCAAGGTGATCTCCGCCTCTTTTACTATGGACAATGGCTACGTCATTGCCGTGCAGCATCACAATAATCTGGTTTCATTTTATAAGCATAACTCAAAACTTCTTAAAAAAGCCGGAGACTTGGTTCGCTCCGGGGAGGTGATTGCTTTTGCAGGAAGCACAGGCGAAAGCTCTACCGGGCCGCACCTGCATTTTGAGTTGTGGCATGAAGGGCGACCTTTGAATCCACAAGATTATATAGTATTTTAGTCCTCCTTTTTGAAAAGACAGTTTTAAAACTCCAGCGAATGTTCAATAAAAAAGAAGAAAAACTTGTTACCCCCAATGCCATGAATCAATTTGGCCAGGGCACTGTGATTAATGGCGATGTATGCACCGAAGGCGACATCCGCTTGGACGGCAAAATTACCGGCACATTAACCTCTAAAGCAAAGGTGGTTTTAGGCGCAAACGGAGTGGTAGAAGGAGATATTGTTTGTGTCAATGCCTACATAGACGGTCGTGTGTCAGGGAATCTCGAAGTGTCGGAATTACTGATACTGAGT
>CAZQYO010000281.1:0-3976 GCA_964597415.1 uncultured Chitinophaga sp. | reverse complement strand
TAGACATGGCCATCTTGGTTCCCTTGCTGATTACAGCCGCCTTGCTGGGCGACAATGTGAATTATTTTGTAGGGAAATTTTTCAGCAAACAAATAAAATCGAGAGAGCGTATCCTCTTTTTTAAACGAGAGTATTTGACACAAACGGAAGCCTTCTATGCAAAGCATGGCGGCAAAACGGTGATTATGGCGCGATTTATTCCTATTGTGCGCACCATTGCTCCCTTTGTAGCCGGAGCCGGCAGTATGGAATATCCGCGCTATATTATTTTCTGTGTGGCAGGGGCTGTATTATGGGTGGCGGGAGTAAGTTTTGTTGGCTATCAGTTTGGCAACATTCAAATAGTGAAGGAAAATTTTGAGATAGTGATTCTTGCCATCATCTTTATTTCTGTGCTTCCCATCATCTGGCAAATGGCGAAGGCCCGTTTAGCTCCCGCCAAATAATGCGCAGGTTTGGTCTCATAGGATATCCCCTTACTCATTCCTTTTCGAAAAAATATTTTGAAGAGAAGTTTCAGCGGGAGGGAATTGCCGATGCCCGGTATGAACTTTATCCGCTTAACCAACCCGATGAGTTACTTTCCTTAACAGCTTCCTATTCTGATCTTGTCGGTTTGAATGTGACCATTCCTTACAAGCAATCGGTTATTCCCCTGTTGAATCATTTAGACGATGAGGCTCTCGAAATAGGAGCGGTAAACTGTATCAAAGTAGCAAAGGCAGGCTTAGTGGGCTATAATACCGATGCCTTTGGTTTTGAATGTTCCTTGAAGAATTTTCTTTCTGCAAAGCCGAAGCAAGCATTTGTGTTAGGCACAGGAGGCGCTTGCAATGCCGTTGCTTATGTGCTGCGAAAATTAGGAATAACTGCGCGATTGGTTTCGCGGGAGCCGGCCTCCAACCACATTGCTTACTCGGAGGTAGAAAGAAATCTTAAAAGCAGCAATCTGTTCGTAAACACCACTCCTTTGGGTATGTTTCCGCAAATAGATTTTGCTCCGCCAATTCCCTATCACTTGCTTACCGGCAAGGACTACTTGTTCGACCTCGTTTACAATCCTGACGAAACTCTCTTTTTGAAAAAAGGTAAACAAGCAGGTGCTTCGATAAAAAACGGATTAGAGATGTTGGCGCTACAAGCCGAGAAAAGTTGGGAGATATGGAATTCGTAACCTCTTGCTTTATGGCAGCGGGCTGCCCTCCCCGATTTTTCAGTTCCCGATAAGGAGGCTGCATCGGCAATAAAAAAACCTTTCTATCTTGAAGCCTGCCTATAAGCAAAAATTAAAAACGAACCCCTCATTTTACTTCGGTAAATTATCTTTATCTGCCATGGCCAATCGAGAATTTGAAATAGCTGAACAGTTTGCCCTGCACACTAAGCGCCATTTTTTTCTGACGGGAAAGGCGGGCACCGGCAAAACTACTTTGCTGAAAACCGTTGCCGAAAAGACCTCGAAGAATTTTGTGGTAGTGGCTCCTACCGGAGTAGCGGCCATCAATGCCGGAGGAGTAACGCTGCACTCTATGTTCAGCCTGCCGCTGACGGCTTTTGTGCCCTCTACCGATTATGTTGACCCCAACTTAGCCAACAATCGCAGAAGCTTGGCCGAACACCTCCGCTACCGAAAAGAAAAGTTGCGCGTGATTCAGGAAATGGAATTGCTGATAATGGATGAGGTGAGTATGGTGCGCTGCGATATATTAGATGCGGTGGACTTTGCCATGCGCACCGTGCGCAAAAATCCCGCTCCTTTCGGAGGGGTGCAGGTTATGCTGATTGGCGACATGCACCAGTTACCTCCGGTGGTAAAGGACAATGAATGGCAAGTGCTGCGGAAGTATTACACCGGCCCTTATTTCTTTCATTCCTTAGTGTGGAGCGAACTTCAAGCATTGAATATTGAACTGCGGAAAATATACCGGCAAAGCGATGAAAAATTTCTGTCTCTGCTCAACAATATTCGTCATCAGCAAATGGATGTAGAGGATTATGAATTGTTAGAAAAGCGCTTTTTGCCCACATTTGAACCGACCGAAGAGGGCTATATTTTATTGAGCACCCACAACCGCACAGCCGACTCGGTGAATGAGCAGGAACTGAAAAAGTTAGACAGCCGCTCGCATTTATTCGAAGCGGTGCTCACCGGTGACTTTCCCGAAAACATGTATCCCTGCGAAAAAGTAATGCACCTGAAAGAAGGAGCGCAGGTAATGTTTATCCGCAACGATTCTACCGAAGGGAAATACTTTAACGGCAAGTTAGCTCGCGTAAAAAAAATAGACGGAGGCAAAATCACCGTTACCTTTTCGGATAATGAGCAAGACTATGAACTGCACCGCGAAACCTGGGAGAACATTAACTATACGATAGAAGATGGCTCAGAGAGAATAAAAAAAAACGAGTTAGGCACTTTTAGCCAGTATCCGCTGCGCCTCGCTTGGGCAATCACTATTCACAAAAGTCAGGGACTCACTTTCGACAAGGTGATTATAGACGCGGGGCAGTCCTTTGCAGCCGGTCAAGTATATGTAGCCCTCAGCCGTTGCCGCACGCTGCAAGGGATAGTGTTACACTCGCAAATCACTCCGCGCTCACTTCACAGCGACCCGCGCATTGTTGATTTCTCGGCTTCCCACCATTCCATCCGCGAATTGGAAAGTACCTTAGCAGAAGCCAAAGCTGAATACGCTAACTATTCATTGAAACGGCTTTTCACTTTTGCCAAACTATCGGGTCGCTTGAGCGAATGGCGGGAGATGATTATCGCAAAAGATATTCCCGAAAAGGAAAAAGCACTGGAATTGCACAGCACTATTTTTCGCAGCGTAGATCAATTAAATGACACCGCTCGTAAATTTCAACAGCAGTTAGACCGCTTGCTGCAGGCTTACGATGCGGATGCGGAGCAAATTCACGTTCTCCGCGAGCGCTGCGAAAAAGCCATTGACTATTTTGCCGAATCCATCTTTACGCAACTCATCACCCCTTTGCACGAGCACATTACTTCACTCGCCTATAAAAGCCAGGTAAAAACCTACGTGAGGCAAGTGCAAACGCTCGAAGAAAACTTCTGGAACAAAATTTACCAGTTATATCACGCTTTTTTTCTCGATGAAAAACTACATCACGGGGATATAAAATACACGAAGGATTTATTGAAAACGGTGGCCAGCTCCGTTACCTCCGGCAAAAAGGAAAAGGGCGGCACCTATCGCGACACGCTGGCGCTGCACCGGCAGGGAAAATCAATAGAAGAGATTGCCGAATTGCGAGGTTTAGCTCTCTCTACCATCAAAGGTCATTTCGCCAAATGGATTTTGAGTGGAGATATAGATGTTTACCGGGTGTTACCGGCAGAGGTTATCCATCCTATTAAAGCCTTTTTTGCCGATAGTGAAGAAAAAAGTGTAACAGCCGTGCTGCGTCATTTTGGATAGAAGTATGATGGAGGCGATGTGAGAATGGTGGTGAATGCACTGATGCGGGAAAAGACAAATTAAGAACGGAGGAAATTTCCTTTTCGCCAGTTCGCAAAGGGACTGCCGGCTGTTCCTGAAAATTACTTGACACTTTTTGAGATTATTACTAAAAATGTTTTACGGGATTTGTAGCTAATCCTGACTCAATGTTACATCAGGCTTCATTGCTGCTGTAGGGAGAGCTAAAAAAAATGTAGAAAAAAAATTTCATTATGTCACATTCTTTGTATATTGGTGTCGTGGAACACATGTAATAAGACGCTATTCTGACACCCCTGTTTTGTTTTTTAGCTATGTTTTCTTTGCTCACAGTAACCGCTACTCCCGCCACCTTCATTGCGCGCCCCGCAAATGACAAGGGAAATAAGTGCGCTACCAAGTCGCTACCCCAACCCGTATATTCAAATAGCTTAATAACCGTATCTTTCCTGCATCGCAGAAAAGGTTTACCGCAGGGAAGTACCTTTGTTCCGTACGGAAATAACCTTGTT
>CAZQYO010000280.1:3660-3980 GCA_964597415.1 uncultured Chitinophaga sp. | reverse complement strand
AGTTGGAAGCCATGCTGAGTAAATATCCCTACTTGCATCAGGCTCATTTGCTGTTGGCAAAAAAATATCAGGTCGAAAACAATCCCGCCTTTGATGAGCAACTGCAATTAGCGGCTTTGTATGCACAAGATCGGGAACTGTTCTTTTTCTTGTTCCATGAGCAGGAAGTAGTAAAGGCAATTCCGACTATTGTAAATACCGCTATCCATGAAGAACGAGGTAAGGTTGCCGAAAAGCCCTTGACCCAACAGGAGTTTGCGACCGTGCAAAAAGAAATGGAAACTCCCCCCTTGGCGGAATCGGAAAAGCCGGTTGAACCA
>CAZQYO010000280.1:0-3650 GCA_964597415.1 uncultured Chitinophaga sp. | reverse complement strand
TTGCCGGAAGAGATAGCGCAAACTCCAACTGCGCAGGCACAAGAAATAGAAACCGATAGCCCGGACATGGAGGGAGCCGGCAAGGAAGAGGAAACGGTCTTTTTAAAAGAAAACAGCACAGCGAAAGGGATTGAAATAGAAGAGAAGGAGAGAGGAATTGTTCCGGCAGCAGAGGCAGAAAATCCGGAGGAGTTTCATGTAGCCGAAGTGGCACCATTGCAAGAAGAAGCGAACGATGAATCTTTATGGAAAGAAGATCACACCTTTGCCGATTGGCTGAAAGTTTTCTCCAAAGAGCCTGTTGAAGTTACTCGGGAGGCATTAAAGGCTACTCCCAATCCACCCGAAACAAATCAGGACTTGGATCACCTCATCCGATCTAATATTTCTGTCAATTATCTGCATGAGTTAGTGACAGAGGAAACCCGCTATAGCCGGGGTTTGGATGATTTTATTCAGGAGCAGATTAACAAAAGGAAGACTTCGGATCGCAAAATAATCAAGTCGGAAAATGAAATAGACCCGGAAATGGCGACAGAAACACTGGCTAAGTTATATGAGGCGCAAAAGCGCTATTCCAAAGCCATCGCCACTTACGAAATGCTGGCTTTGAAATTTCCCGAAAAAAATGATTTCTTTGCCGCCCGAATTAACGATCTTAAAAAAATGATTTAATATGTACGTCTTCATCACCATCCTCATTATTGTAATAGCTATACTTCTGGGTATAGTCGTTCTTGTCCAAAACCCTAAAGGCGGAGGTTTGAGCGGTGCTTTTGGTGGGGTAAGCCAGCAAATACTCGGAGCGCGCAGATCGTCTGATGTAATTGAAAAACTAACATGGGGCTTTGCCGGTGTGTTACTCTTTTTGTGCGTTACCACTACTTTTTTTGTAGGCAGGAACACTTCCTCTAAAACTGAGCAACTTCCTAAATCTGAGATTGAAGAGCAGCAAATGAAAAATGGCTTTAACGGAAATATTCCTACCAATCAGGGAATGGGGAACACTAACCAACCGCAAAACCAGCAGCCCGCTTCCGCACCGGCTCAAAAATAATTTGACACAAACTTTTTCTATTTTCACGGTCGCCTGTTGGCGACCTTTTTTATTAAAAAGCCCGACTTAATTACACCAAACAAACGACTATGAATATTGACGATAAAGACTGGACCTATCAAGAGTTTCTGGCTTTTCTGATGATATATGCCGCAGAGATGAATTATGACCTTTCTGCGGAGGAACTTGAGTTCATTCAACAAAAAACAGGCGTTGCCAATATTGACAAAATAAAAAGCGCGGTACATAATGCTTCGGATATAGAAGCGATTGAAGTGATTGAAGATTACCGCAAGTTATATCTTCATTCTTCCGAGCAAGAACAAAAGGTTCGTCAGGATTTAGAGGATCTTCTGAAAAGCCAAACCAATAACTCTCAGTTCGAAAATGCGTTGGTGCATATTCTTGAACGAATTATCTAACCACTTCCGGTAAATAGACTTAAAGCCTCCTTATTCCGATTTCGATGCCTGCCTAATAGAAGGGCTATGAGGTAATAATATTGGCCGGACCGCGAGGTCGCCAAACTTCTCAGAAATAACAACGCCATAGAATCCGCTACTCTCTTTTCCGGAAAATATTTTTTTGAATAGGGATATTTTATACCATGGCTCTATAGTTAGTTCCCCCATTCCATCCATAGAGGAAAAATGCGCTATAGAGGAACATTTGTTAAAACTAAGCCCAGCGGTAATGAAATGAGGTTGAATCCGTTTTAGTACTTACTTTTAGAAAAGAAATTCCTATAGATTTCTGAATCTTTTTTAGTTGTAAATACGTTATTATACTATTCTCCTCATTTGCCTAAACGATAAAATGGAAAAAATCATTTCAACCATCGCTGTTTTTTTTGGCTCTATTGTAAAGTTTTCTGTATTCACCCTAACAGCAATAGCCACTGACCTTGGTTTGGGTGGTTCCTTAGCAAATGTTATAGGAGGGATAATTGGTATAGTGTTGTTTACCTACTTAGGAACAGTGATGCAAGAGTATGTGATTCGAAAGTTTCCCAAAAAATTTGGACGCAAGTTTACCCGCAGCAATAGATTTCTTGTGAAGGTGAAACAGAAATTCGGATTGAACGGTATTGCTGCTCTTACTCCCATTATACTTTCCATTCCGGTGGGAGTATTGTTTGCGCTCACCCTGACGCACGATAAAAAGAAAATCATGTTTACCATGATCACGTCCATGCTTTTTTGGGCAACAGTGCTGTTTCTCCCTTACTACTTGTTTGATATGAACGTGGTAGTTTGGATAAAAAAGATGTTTCCATAAACTCAGTAGCGAAGTACAAAGTCTTCTTTAGCCAGTTTGTCTTTTCTGAAAAGGCATATTCCAAATTGAAATACATCTATCGTTAATGTGACCTTTGGGTGTGCTTTAATTTCTTCCCACGCTGTTGTCATTTCTTTGTTCCAGTAAATATCATCAAACACAAAAATGGATAGCTCACTTACTTTTTCTAAGCAGGAATGGAAATAGTCAAGTGTTGATTTTCTGGTGTGGTTTCCATCAAAGAAAACCATTTCTAATTCGTTGCATTTCGATAAAATTACAGGAAGTGTTTCGCCAAATTCTCCGGTTACTATTTCAATATTAAACAGGGATAGCTGCCGGTGGTTTTTTCTTGCGACCTCCGCAATATTTTCTGAACCTTCCAACGAAATCACTTTTGGATCGGGACGGCCGAGTGCCATGTATGCTGCACTCAGCCCGATGGAAGTGCCAATTTCTAAAATAGATTTTGGCTGAAAATACTTTACCAGAGCAAATAATAATTTTCCATACTTGTGTTTTACGGCTACCTGTTGTTCTAATTTGCTCACCATTACTTCCGTTTTATTTCCGGTGCCAAAATCATTCCGTTGGATTATTTGTTGGTCGTTTCTGAGTTCTGTCCGCAATTTCTGAATCGGCAACAAGGAATCTACATCACTGTTTTCAAGCACTTGTAAATAAAATTGATACACAAAAGGAGAGTGGAGATAGTATTTTGATTTAGCGCACCACTGATAGAATATGAATTTCTTGAAACGGTAAAACAGTGGCATGGAATGTTCGGGTAACTTTGTGAAATTTACGAAAGCAAATAAGAACTAAAATATGAAGAAGAAGGTAAGTCTTATGTTGTGTTTGTTATGGGCGATAGGCGGATATGCGCAAAAGGGGTTTCATCTCGGTGTTTCCGGCACGTTCAATAGCACGTGGATTCTGAATCAAAATAATTACGGCACACTGGAGCCTTTCGTGCAACCGTATGTCAAGAAAAGCGAAATGAATTACTTGGCCACATGGGGTGGAAATGCGGGAGTGGTACTCGGATATAACTTTACCAATAACTTAGGATTACAGGCCGAACTGCAATACAATGTGACGGGACAGAAGTATAAAGATAATTTTGAAGGCCCGGCAAAAGTTCCCGTAGATACCGGCATAGTGACATTGGGCAGTGCGACTGAACGGGTAGAGGTGACGCGGAGCATTAAACTGAATTACATTCAGATTCCCGTGATGTTTAAAGTAATTACGAACAAAGGAAAGAAGGTAAAATTCTTTTTTTGCATCGGTCCACAAATCGGTTTCAGAACCG
>CAZQYO010000279.1:0-4032 GCA_964597415.1 uncultured Chitinophaga sp. | reverse complement strand
TAAACTTCTATCCGCATAGCATCGCAAAGTTCTTTTCGAGTCGGTCGAAAGAGATTTCAATCCGTGAATTAGCCATTCGTCATTTTCCCAATGCCCGGCAAAGATGATTAATACTCATAGTGGCTCAATCCCCTGGTGGATGGCAGCAGATTGCAAATTTGTAATCCATGCCCATTGGCAAATGAAGAGCAGTGTTTGTGTTGACAAGCCTCCACCTTTTTACTTTCTATTCAAATCTTTAATCGCCTTTTTAAGAAATTGCTTAAAATGCCCGACTTATCCCCACTACCCAACGGAACTTCAAATGTTTTTGATCAACATAGGGGGCGTGACTGATAAAGAAGGGCACATCAAAGCGGAGCGTGAGTGGTTTGATGTTTTGTAGTGGGCCCCACTTTTTAATGGTGAGCGCTGCCCCGGCTCCTGCATCGAAACGGATATTAGAAAACTGCTGTTTGTTGGCAGAGTTCATATACGTAATTACTCCGGCTTCTCCAAATAGATAGGTGTTGAGTGTAAAGTGCTGTCGCAGCCATTGGTTTTTTACAGGCACTATCCGGTTAAAATCCATTTCAAAATTTACAGCCGCTCCTGAAGGGCCTTTATAAGCAGGCACTACTTGCCCATACTTGTCTTTTTCCGCTAACAAATAACCACTATAGCCGCGCATGTTCAATCCCCCGCCAAAGTGTAAGGGGTTAATATCATCGCGGTAGCGAAGCGCCCAACTCTGCGGTACAAAACCAACTGCGCGGTAATACTTACTGTCCATCATCTCTTCCGGATTACCACCTGCAAAATATAGGGCGGACTCTGAAGCTAAGTTATTTCCTGTGCCGATACGACCATAAAAACGGGTGTGGAAGTCGAACTTCCATGCGCTGCTATGATTCACCTGCGTAAATTCGAAGTAATGATAATTGAAAGAGCTAAACAGCGCACTACTGCGAAGATGCGCAGTGAAGTTTCCTTGTGCATGTGGCCGGTTGTATTGGTATGAAAGCGAAAGGTTCAGCGAAGTGTTGAATTTTTTATCACCGGTCCACACGGCATCCCACTCACTTGGATATAAGAGATAGTTTCTCCAATCTTCTTTATTTCTGGTAAAAGCTTTGAGATGAAAATCTAATGAGAAATTTTGGGGCAACTGTTTTGTGATGCCGATCTTATACATTTCGCAGCCATCTAACCAGCGGCTTTGAAAATAGAAAATGGACTTTCGGAACAGATGGTCTAATGCCGTGCTGTAACTGAAATTATAAGAGAACCATCCGGCTTTTTGGCGAGTAGCTTTATCAAAATAATAGCGCTCTCTTCCCTGTAGTAAATGGCTGTTAAACCAAACGGAGAGAGAGAAGTTGTGCTTCACATACATATAATTTCCTTCTAGATGCACGCCCAGTTTCACACCATCATAGGCATTCCACCAAATGTCGGGGCGCATATACAGCCGATACTTTTTCCAACTTGGATATGGATAAATGTGTGAGTCAAAACGAAACTCCACCCTTCCTTTTTTCCGATTGTCGAGCATATTAATATCGGCCAGCCGCTCGCTTGGGTCTATAATTACATTCTTTATTCCTCCGGGAATATTGACCGTAGCGGTATAGGTAGGTTCGAGTTTATCCCAACCGTACCATTTGGGAAGCAGAGTAGCACTGTCGTTTAACTTCTTTTCAAACCATGTATTGGGAATGTAATAGTCGTATGCAGAATCGTTTTTAGAAACTACGCGAAAGTCAATAGGCATTTGCATTCTTCCCTTTCTGCGCAGCTTAATTTTATATTGATCTTTCAGACCGGTTTTTTTAATGCCGGCAATTTTGTAGTCAATATTTTTAGTGGTTTCCATCCACTCATCAAAAAACCAATTGAGATCGGCATGAGTAAAATGGGTGATAGAATTGCGAAAATCTTCGGGATAAGGATGACAGAATTTCCATTGTGCTACATAGTTTTTCATAGCGGCACTAAACAAGGAGTCTCCCAACACATACTGTAGATTGTATAGCATTGTTGCTGTTTTGTAATACACATGCCGATACCCTCCGCCTTGCCCCAACGCTCCGTTAAAGGCATCACTGTGTGTATTCAATTGTTCATCGTTGTAGCGTATAGCATCTGACAAGTAACCGTAAAAAACTTTGCTGTCGCGCACATTTACCGGTTCAAAAAAGTGGTTGTAGTATTTATTCTTACCTAAATCATAAGGCACTGTATCCCCATCAATCGCCTCCATTCCCCAAGCCGTAAGAAACTGCGTAAACCCTTCGTCCATCATGGCGCGGTATGTTTCGTTGTTGCCGAGCATCCCGTAAAACCAGTTGTGCCCTACTTCATGTACTAACAAGCCGCGGTATTCCTTATCACGTCCGCCATCTAAAGTAAGCATCGGGTATTCCATCCCATCCTGCGCATCAGCCACCACCATCTTTGGATATTCAAATACACCAAAGTCGCGGGAGAAGGCATGAATGATCTTAGAGAGGAACTCCGCAGCGTTTTGCCAGCCGGCAGCATGATCTTCCTGCACAATAGCTACGCATCGAACCCCTTCCCCGTTTTTTCTGCCGGGATAAATAATAGTGTCGTGAATGCGATAACTCGGATCAGCAGTAAAAGCGAAATCGTGAACGTTTTCTGCATGATACTTCCAGGTCTTTGTTTCCCCTCTTACATAAGGAGTAATAATGGAAGGTTTCTCTCCCCACTTTTTGTCTTTGAAGTTATAGATGTCGAGCTTTTTCTTGAGCGTGTCCGGCAATACTTCCTCCTCATTTTGCAATACGCCTGTGGCTTCCAGTACATAGTTCGATGCAAAAGTGAGTGCCACATCAAAGGTGCCGAAGTCACCATAAAATTCTCGGTTCAGATGTTGGTCGGTATTCCAACCGCTCTTGCGGTCATATACGCACAGCTTGGGATACCACTGGCAGCCATTGTAGTGCGTTTGCCCAAACACCTTATATTTCTTCATCCGCCTACGCACCGAGCCGGAATCGTAGAAAGTACGAAACTTAATAGAGAATTGTTTAGAGGCATTGGGCAACAACGGGTGATCAAGAAAAACTTTAATCACTGTGTTGTCTAAATGAGTTTTCAATAACAAGGTATCTACCTTTATTTCATCAATCACACAACCTAATCGGGCACTTTCATATTTTCCGTACTTTACATTCAGCCCATTGTTGTGTTCTAAATTGTCTAAATAAGAACCCGGCTGAAAGGCGTTTTGGTAGAGATGGAAATAGACAAAGTAAAGCGTATCGGGAGAGTTGTTGACATAGGTGAGCGTTTCTTCTCCGGTAATAATATCCGTAGTTTCATCAATGCTTGCGCGAATGTTATAATGAACATCTTGTTGCCAGTAGCCGCTAAATGGCGGACGGTTTTTCCAGTAATACGGATTGCCGGAAGTGCGGTAATTATCTGAAGGCCCTCGGTCATTATATGCCTGCTGTGCAGCGATGAAGGAGAGTGGAACCAGAACAAATACTGCCGAAAGAAAAAATCTATTCATTGGAAATAATCCCCTTTTATAAATTTGGAGACTTCAAAATAAATTGTTTTGGCGAATAAGACCCCACCCGAACTTTTATATCGCGTAGCGCTCACGCTGATTCCGAATATAGGACCGGCATTAGCTAAGGTTCTTTTAGCTTATTGCGGCAGTGCCGAAGCCGTGTTTAAAGCTCCCAAAGCAAAATTGCTGAAAGTGCCGGGTATTGGCGAAGATCGCGCACAATTTATTGTGCAAAGCAAGGTGCTGCACGAAGCGGAACACGAAGTAAAGTTTATGGAGAAGTATGCAATCACTCCGCTTTTCTTTACCGATAAAGAATACCCCTCCCGATTGAAAGAATGTGCCGACTCTCCTCTGTTGTTGTATTACAAAGGCAATGCTGACTTGAATACAGAAAAAGTATTAGGCATTGTAGGCACCCGCAGAGCTACTGATTATGGAAAGGAAATGGTGAAGAAAATTACTTCCTCTTTAGCCGCTCAAAATATATTGATCGTAAGCGGGCT
>CAZQYO010000278.1:2054-4034 GCA_964597415.1 uncultured Chitinophaga sp. | reverse complement strand
TCTACGCTCTCCATTTTTTGATTTGAGCACTTACACCGATCCCTATCTCAGCTACTACCGTTGGTTTTTCAATGATGGCGGACAAGGAACTTCGGCAAATGATTCTTTATTAGTGATGCTTTCTAACGGAGTGGACTCGATAGTAATAGACACCGTAGGAGCTAATAACTTTCCGCAAAGTCAATGGATATTTAGAAACATTCGCGTGAAGGATTTTATGGCGCTGACACCGCAAATGCGCATTACCTTCTATGCTGCCGATAATAATCCGGGGCATTTGGTAGAAGCAGGGGTTGATATGTTTCAAGTAACCGATTCAGGCGCTATTGAAAGTTCCGGAAAGAATATAAGTGAGAGGGAGGCGGTGTTGAAAGTATTCCCCAATCCATTTACCCATCAACTGAATGTTCGGGTGGGAGAATTATCCTCCGCTACCGCACAACTTATGGTACTAAACCCCTTGGGGCAAAAGGTCTATGAAACGGAAGTAACAAAAGGGCACACGGTACTGAATCTGGGAGAACAGTTAAGCAATGGAGTTTACTTTATCCGCTTGCTCGAAAACGGAAAGGAAGCGCATACACTACGGATAGTAAAGCAGGAATAAGTCAAAAAAATTTCTTTCGCTTTCTGTTGCTTTTATTTTCTATCGAATGAGAAAGTAGTGGCGGCATAAAAAATAGCGGTCAGCTTTTGGCTGACCGCTATAAAAAAATATCTCTACTACTAATGACATGCCTTCATTGGCTGTTGACAGCAATCGGGAAGGTTCTTGTAGGCCGCTTCATTTCTTTTTACATCATCGGCATCGTAACCGGTGTTGGAAATCACTAAGCGGATTTGATCGGGATTAATCTTGAGCGGGTCGTACTTCACCTTTACTTTTTTGTTGTTCAGATTCAATACAGCCGCTTCTACACCCGGAGTGGCTAAAAGAGATTTTTCAATTCGCTTTTGACACGACTCACAAATAGCAGAGGTGTGAATACTCACTGTTTCTTTTTTGTTCCTTTCTGTGGCATGTACCCCAAGGGACAAAAAGAATATGAGTGCGAAAGAGGCAACGAATGATTTTACTACTGGTTTCATAATTTTTGATTTTGGTTTTAAAGTTAACGAATGGAATTATAGATATTGGATAAACTAAAACAGCTTAACCTTTTTTTTACTTCAATACAAATCGAACTCCGGCAAAAGCCATCGCTCCTCTCAAAGGACCCCAAATCAACGAAGCATCAAACTGATTGCTGAAAGGAGTATCACCGGCAATAATCGGATTTTTTTGAACAAAGTTGATCAGGTTTTCTCCGCCCACATACACTTCCCACTGTTTCCACTTAAATGTTACTTGCGCATTTAGCTGAAACCAATCTTTCGATTGTAATTCGCGTTGGTTGGCAGCATCGTTAACCGAAGTGTTGGGGATACGGGTTTTGCCAAACCAATTCAAACTGGTATTAAAGCGCCAGTGCTCTTTGGGAGTAGTGTAGCCGAGAGAAACTAATCCTCTGTGCTGCGGGCGAAGTGGATATACTCTTCTTCCCTCCACATAATCTGTTTTGTTCTGCTCAAACTTGTAGGCCAGCTTTACATCGAAGTGCTTCAGTGGTTCATAGCTAAAATCTACCTGCACGGCATTGGCAGATGATTGGCCTTTGAGTGAATAGAACTGAAGTTTCCGCGCATCTTCAATATCTACTACCATTTGACTCACAAAGTCGGTTCGATAATAATCTACGCTTATCATCCCTTCGTGAAAGTTGAGATTGAACTTATAAGTCAGATTGGCTCCGTAGTTCCATGCCTCTTCGTACCGGATAGTCGGGTCAATGGTAATTTCCCGATTGTTGGCTAACAAACCGAAGTTCTCTGCAAAGATGGTCGGCACACGGTAGCCGCGCCCGGCACTTAACCTTAAACTGAAATTGTGGATCATATTCCATTTGATATTAAAGCGCGGTGAAGCAAAAGCTCCGTAAA
>CAZQYO010000278.1:0-2044 GCA_964597415.1 uncultured Chitinophaga sp. | reverse complement strand
CTTCTTATCGGTTCCGAAGTTCAAAGCCGTTTCTGCAAATACTCCCGGCACTAACTCCAAGCGTTTTCGATTAAACGTGTCAAACACTTCCTGAACATGGTTCGCCAAGAAAGAAGCTCCGACTTTAATCATATCATCTCTCTCGTCAATCTCCTGTTGATAAATCACATTCAGGTAGCCGAAGTGTTCGGAGGCATTATAATCTCTGCGGCCCACGTATCCCTGCTGATGATGATAAAAATATTTGTATTGAATACCCAAACTGGAATGGTCGTGAAAGGACCAACCCGTTTTTGCAAAGGCTTCTACCCTTTGGGTTTGAAGGCGCAATCCCCATTGCTCTTGCTGCCATCTATCCGCTTTCGGATTAAAACTTTTCATCCCTCCTAAGCGGTCTTCAAGGTTAGCCGTTACACCCGTCCAAAAGCCAAAGCCTTTATCATCTGTATAGGTAAATCGTTGAAAAACATTTAGGTTTTTAACCAAAGGATTGTCTATGTATCCATCCTTATTCAAATCCATCTTCAGCCAGTTATAATGTCCTTGCAGGGCAGAAAGCGAACTCCAGCCTTTCTTCATCTTATGAGCGGTAATGATGTTCAACTCTGTTCTCGCATCTTGATTTACAAACAGGTTTACATACAGTTTATCAGCCGTTTCCGGCTTTTTAAACTCAATGTTTATTTGTCCCGTCATAGACTCGTAGCCGTTGGCCACACTTCCCGCACCTTTGTTTATTTGTATAGATTCCATTAAGGGGCCGGGGATATAGTTAAGGCCGAAAGTGTTCCCCAAGCCGCGAATGCCCGGAATATTTTCTTCCAGTATCTGGGTGTAAACGCCATCTAAGCCCAACATGCGTATTTCCTTAGCTCCGGAAACCGCATCACTATAGCTGGCATCTACCGTTGCCGAATTTTCAAACGATTCACTCAGATTGCAGCAGGCATCTTTCACCAAATCGGCTGAGTTAATTACCTCCACATTCATGGCCGTCATCGTCATCTTGGTGGCTTTGCGGGCATTTACCTCCACTGCTTTTAATTGCAGTGGATATAGCACAATGCTCACTACGGTATTTCCTTTCAGCGCGAGAGTATCAGAGTAGTAGCCGACCGAATTGGTGATGAGGGTATCTGTAGCAGGGTTTATTTCATTGAGGGTAAACGTTCCTTTTTCATCGGTCACAGTAGCATGGTTTGTCCCTTTTACACCTACTACGGCTCCGGCCACCGGAACGTTTTTACCTCTGCTGTTATCTTCTATAATAAATCCGGTGATAGTTGAGGTTTGTGCCGATAGCGATACCACCCACATCAACATCAGAATCACCATCCACTTATTTCTCATTTTCTAAAATTTAAAAAGTAAAAAAACATGGGAACAAAGACTAAAGTGGTTGGCTTATATGAGGCACTACCATGCTCCATCAAAAGCAAAGCCCACTTCTTGTCCCGAAAAAATGAGAAAATCTAACAGCGAAATACCTGTAAAAACACGGTGGAGTGCAAAAAGGAAAGTGGGGGCGAATGGGCAAAAGAGGAAGAAGTGCTGAAGTCAGAAGTGGGGTACACTATCACCAAAGGCAATAAGCTAAACACCGATTGCTGCACTTCGGTTGGATGGATCTCATAGTTATTGGCTGGGAAACTGTGCTTTACAAAGACAGCCGACACTCCACAGCAGGAGGTTTTACTGAGTTTGCAATGGTCGGCTTTGTCGGTTTGTTTAGCATCGCAACAACGCTTATTCACCGGAGTCATTTTACAGACAGAAGGAGCGTAAAGGCTGTAAGAAGTAGTATGAGATTTATAGCAAGTGTGCGCAAACACCGTTTGTCCGCTTTCGGCCAACAGTATGAGCATCACAAGAAACAGGCTGATAAATCTTCTGAAAAACATGTGGCCAAAGATAAGCGATAATTTAAATAGTGTTTCCTGTCGGCAAAAATTATGAATCTTTACAAATGGATATTTCACTGCTATTAGGCTATACCGGTGCTGTACTCACCGGCCTGGCTTTAGGCTTACTCGGGGGCGGAGGC
>CAZQYO010000277.1:3714-4046 GCA_964597415.1 uncultured Chitinophaga sp. | reverse complement strand
ATATCCCCCTGTTTCATTTTTACAAACTCCGGGGAAAAAAGATTAGACCGTTTTCTTTATTTGAGCTTCAATCCAGCGGTAAGTAGTTTCCATTCCTTTCGATAAAGCATAGTTTGGCTGCCATTGTAATGCTTGTAGTATGAGACGGTTGTCTGAATTTCTTCCCCTAACACCGGTGGGGCCGTCAATATGCTGGATGTAAATTTCTTTACCGGAAATCGCAATAATCATCTTAACAAGATTATTAATAGAGATCATTTCCTCAGAGCCAATGTTTATCGGGTCTGTAAAATTACTCTTCATCAGCCTGCGGGTTCCTTCAATACATTCAT
>CAZQYO010000277.1:1833-3704 GCA_964597415.1 uncultured Chitinophaga sp. | reverse complement strand
CAATATAGAGGAAGGAGCGGGTCTGTAGTCCATACCCCCAAACTTCAATTGTACTGCCGCTTGTAGCTTCAGCCACTTTACGGCAAAGGGCAGCCGGAGCTTTCTCTTTTCCCCCGGTCCAAGGATTTTCGGGACCATAGATATTGTGGTACCGAGCTATCCGCACCTGAATTTTATGAATGCGGGCAAAGGTCAGATACAGTCGTTCACTAAATAGTTTCTCCCATCCGTACTCACTGTCCGGTGATGCCGGATATGCAGATTTCTCTTCACACAATGGTCTTTCAGGGTTCTCTTGATTAAAAGTGGGATACACACAAGCCGAAGAAGAAAAAAACAATTTGGGAACACGATACAAAACGGCCATGCTGGCAATGTTTAGATTTATCTGTGCGCTGTTGTGCATTACCATTGCGTCATTCTCACCGGTGAAAATATATCCTGCTCCGCCCATGTCGGCTGCTAATTGATAGATTTCATCAGCCTTAACCCTGGTAAATAAATCGTTGCAAAAGTCTTGCTTTCTTAAATCGCCAATTATGAAATCATCGGCTGAGGTGGGCGCAAATTCAGGGTACTTTAAATCTACGCCAATTACGGTGTATCCTTCTTGTTTTAAACGAGCTGTCAGGTGATTGCCTATAAACCCTCCGGCACCGAGCACTATCGCTGTTTTCATGATACTGATTCTGCCGAAATATTACTGTCTTCTGAGGTCGTACTTTTCAATCTTATTGTATAAGTGGCTTCGTTGAATATCGAGCACTTCGGCAGTTTTGGAAACATTCCATCCGAATTTTTTGAGCTTGTGTTCAATAAACAACTTTTCTATGTGCTCCTTGAAATCCTGAAACTTGTCAAATTGCTCAAACAAATCTGTGGGGGTATCTTTTGCTTGTGTGTTGGTCACAAAGTTTCGCACCTCGCTTTCGGTAATTTTTTGCTCCGAAAGAATCACTAAGCGTTCCATCACGTTGCGCAATTCACGGATATTTCCTTCCCAGTTCATGGTCTTTAGTTCTTCCAAAGCTTTAGGGGTAATTACCTTGCGGGGAATCGCGTAATCCTCACAAATTTCCTTCACAAATTTCTCCGCTAACAAAGGAATATCCTCTCCTCTTTCATTTAAGGAAGGTACATGAATAATAATAACGCTAAGGCGGTGATAGAGATCAGTACGAAAACGGTGTTCCTCAATTTCGTTCAACAAATCTTTGTTGGTGGCTGCTACCACGCGCACATCTACCATTATATCCTTATCGCCCCCCACACGGGTTATTCTTCCTTCCTGTAAAGCACGCAATACTTTTGCTTGTGCCGATAGGCTCATATCGCCTATCTCGTCTAAAAATAAAGTGCCTCCATGTGCTTGCTCAAATTTGCCTATGCGCTGCTTAAGAGCTGATGTGAAAGCCCCTTTTTCATGTCCAAAAAGTTCGCTTTCGATCAATTCACTGGGAATAGCCGCACAGTTCACTTCTATTAAAGGCCCATTTACCCGATTACTTTTTTCGTGAATCCAACGGGCTACTAATTCCTTACCTGTTCCATTATCCCCTGTTATTAACACCCTCGCCTCGGTAGGCGCTACCCGTTCAATGGTTTCCTTTATTTTTTTAATGGCGGGGGAATCACCGATGATCTCCCTTGTTTTAAGCACCTTGCGTTTAAGCACTTTGGTTTCAGTTACTAAATCGGCCTTTTCAAGCGCATTGCGAACGGTGATCAACAACCGATTTAAATCAGGTGGTTTCTGAATAAAATCGTAGGCTCCTTTTTTTACGGCTTCCACTGCATTCTCTACGGTGCCATGCCCTGAAATCATAATTATAGGAGTATCGCACTCTGTATCTTGCAGTTTTGCTAATACC
>CAZQYO010000277.1:0-1823 GCA_964597415.1 uncultured Chitinophaga sp. | reverse complement strand
TTTCGGCATTTTAATATCCATCAAGGCGCAATCGTAGTCGCCATCTTTCAGCATAGCGAAGGCTTTGGCACCATCTTCTGCTTCATCTACTTTATAGCTTTCGTATTCGAGTATTTCCCGCAGTGTTTTGCGAATACTCTTTTCGTCATCAGCAATCAGAATGTTAGCCATAGTGTGTTTTAATATTGAAAAATGAATAACGAAAAATTAAGACGTAATACTATTTATGTATTCAGTCTTTTTTTTTAAAAAAAGCTACCTGCCTATAAGCCGGATTCTGTTTCCTACCCGGAATTACCCGGAAGGACTTCTATCATTTATCTGCGATTTCGTTCACACGAAACCTGTTACGCTCAACCCCTCCGCACGGCCTGACCGTGAGGTCAAACCATCGTGCGAGCCACACTTCAGCACGGATATACATGAGCTTTCAACCCGCAAGGTTTTCCCCATTGCTGTGTTACCACAACAATCCGTGAGCTTTTACCTCACCTTTTCACCTTTTCCATTCCTAAATCCCCCGAAGGAGACAAGTAAATGGTAGTTATTTTCTGCGGCACTATCTGTTGAACTGTTTCCAATTCACCCACCTGTTAGGTGGTGCGGTGCTCTGTGTTGTCCGGACTTTCCTCCCCGATTAAAATCGAGGCGATAGAACAGCCTGTAGCCGTGCACGAAATTAGACGTTTATTTTTATGGACGAAATGAATTGATTTTATAATTGGCGATTGTTGAAATTCTTGAGATTATTGTGGATATGCTAAAATGGAGATTAGCACAATGGTTTGAACTGCGTTGGTGGAAAAGATATCTGAAGGCTAAGGATAAGCAATCATATTTGAATTGGAAGCGAGATTATTGGAAGAATTTATGGAGTAAAATCGCCTCTGAAATTCCATTGAGAAATACGTCAACTATTGCCGATATGGGTTGTGGTCCTGCCGGAATTTTTATTGCTTTCCCGGAACATTCTATCACTGCTGTTGATCCGCTATTGCAGCAATATGAAACCTGCCTGCCTTTGTTTGAGAGGAGTGATTATCCGAACTGCCGTTTCGTTACTTCGGGTATTGAAGATGTTGAAATAGAATCTCCCTTTGACGTAGTTTTTTGTATGAATGCGATTAACCACGTAAAGGATATTGAAAGAGCTTTTGATGTGGTAGTGAAAGCCACGAAACGCGATGGTCATTTGGTAATTTCAATTGATGCCCACAACTACTCTTGCTTTAAACTTCTTTTTCGTTTAATGCCCGGAGATGTGCTACATCCGCACCAATTTAGTTTAAAAGAATACCAATCTTTTTTAGAAAATCGGGGAATGAAAATCAAGAAAACGGAATTGCTGAAGCAAGAATTCTTTTTCAACCATTTTGTGTTGGTGGCTTCTTTATGAGTCTCACTTTTTCTTATTCAACACAATCGGGTAATCCAAATTGAGAAAATAGATAGGGTGCACCACCACTTGCCCCAGCGTATTAAATTCAATAGCGGGCATGGGCAGTTTTACAATATTCAAAATCCCAAGAATGACTTTACCCGCTCGTGAACTTGCTTTAAACTTGGTGTAATCAGCATCAATAGAAATGAAAAATCTACGGTAGCGCTTCAGATCGCTTCGATCGTGAAACACACCTTTGCTGTCTGTCCATTTATTTTCGAAGCCGCCATACATATTTCCCGCAGCATACCCAAATGCAATATTCAACCAAGCCGGTCGAATAGAATGATTAAAGGAATGGAGATTAAATGATAGCCACATGGTCACACCATTGTAATCTTTTAATATATTAAAATCTGCAAGAATTTCACCATTTTTATCT
>CAZQYO010000276.1:0-4050 GCA_964597415.1 uncultured Chitinophaga sp. | reverse complement strand
TATGCCACTATTAATGGCCTGATAGAAGTGAGAGCAGTGTATAAGGACTCGGTGTACCGGGGATACAGCAATCGGCTAAGAGCGCATCTCAACTACGATAATGCTTCTTTAATCCTAAACCTCGATTTATCTACTTTACAAACCGGCATTGATTCGATAGATAAATTGTGGAAGAAAAAACTCAGCGATAAAAACTGGCAGTTAAAAGGAAAACTGAGCCTTCAATACATCAATACCAAAGACCGCAAAACGGAAAAGCTGACCATGGAAGGGTACCTGTATAATGGAAATGGAATGTATAAAGTACAAGGAGATGGAGAGCTGCGACATGTGTTGGGCGATCCCATCTCGTGTATCTTAACTTTGAATTTCAGATTGAATTTACCTCAGTTAGGGGTAGATATGGATAATGCCGAAAACCTTAGCCCCGATGTGATGGTAAATATTCAACAATCTATTTTGAAGAAAGAATAAACTCGGAAGTGGCATGAGGGTATTTAATAGAATGGTTGTCCGTAATTTGCCACTACAGTTGGATGTTTTGGGTCTTGTTGTTATTCGTGTGTGAAGGAAAAGACAGGCTTTACACCTATCGCCCACGCTTTGTACTTTTGTATATAACCTGAGTAAAATAGATTTCATTCCTCTAAAACTACCTTAGGTATTGATGTGTGTTTAGCAAAACGAAAATTTTAAATGGATGGCGCCTTACTGCTCCCATTTTGGGCACCTCACTCTCCCACGGGCGGGCGTACGGTAGCGCTGTTTGAGGACAAGGCCTTCGGGCAAATTCTTTTTTTTCAATCGGCAATCCTTCCAATTAGGCGCGAGCGAATGTCCGCGACAGTTGCGTAAAAAATTCATCTACAAACAAATACTCAGCCCTAACGATTTAGGCAACTAAAGTCTTGTTTTGCTCAAAGGGCAGGGCTTCTTTACTGCGAGTGTGAATTTGCATTCTACTCCAAAATGACCGTTAACTTTCGGGTGAGTTGGTATTCAGTGAGCAGCATTTCGATCTCAGGGCTTACTCAGTTAAATAACTGAGGAGCCAATTTTAGTATTTCATATACGGTTAGTGTAGTTGTATAGTAGCGGTTACTTTCCGATACAAAATTTCGAGAATATATTTCCGAGTATCTCTTCGTTGGTTACCTCGCCTGAGATTTCCCCTAAATGATTCAGCGCTTGTTTTAAATCAGCGGAGACTAATTCGCTGGTGCGCTGATCTTGTATAGCTTCTTGCACTTGTTGCAATGCTTCATTTGCTTTTAGCAGGGCTTCATAGTGGCGCACATTGGCTACTATAGTTTCAGCTTTTATGCCATCGCCTTTCACTACCATGCGGTAAAGTTTATGTTGCAGCAAATCGGTTTTACTACCCGCAGCAGCCGAAATAAATACTAAGTGATGTTGCAAATTAAGGCCAACGGTCGCGGGGTGATTTTTAAGTGTCCAATAAAAACGAGCGGTTTGCCACCAACGAGCCGTATCTATTTTGTTGCCAACAATCAATCCCTCAAAATTAGTCAGCTTCAGTTGTTGTATGTCATCTATCAGTTCTTCGGGAGTGGTGTGGTTTACATCAAACAGGTAAATGAATACGGAAGATTGCTTTAGTTTTTCGAGCGCGCGCTTTACCCCTGCTTCTTCAATAACATCCGTAGTGCTGCGAATACCTGCCGTATCTACAAATCGAAACTGAATGCCGTGAATGTTCATGACTTCTTCAATAGTATCTCGGGTAGTGCCGGGTGTTTCAGAAACGATAGCCCGATCTTCGTTTAGCAAGCGATTTAGCAAGGTGCTTTTACCCGCATTGGGGCGACCTATTATGACGGTGTTGACTCCATTCTTTATCACATTGCCCAACTGAAATGAAGCGATAAGTGGTTGCAGATGGTGTTGAATTTCGCCCACTAATTTTAATAGTTGCCTGCGGTCAGCAAACTCTACTTCCTCTTCGGCAAAGTCCAGTTCTAATTCGATTAGCGAAGTGAAATCAAGCAGCTTTTGGCGAAGGTGTTGTATCTGTGTAGAGAAACCCCCGCGCATCTGTTTGATAGCCATCTTATGCGAAGAAGATGAGTCAGAGGCAATAAGGTCAGCCACTGCTTCGGCCTGTGCTAAATCAATACGTCCGTTCATAAAAGCGCGCAGTGTAAACTCCCCAGCTTTAGCAGAACGCGCTCCCTGTTTCAGCAACAAGCGGATAATTTGCTCTGCAATAAATGGCGAACCGTGACAGGAAATTTCTACCACATCTTCCGTAGTAAAACTTTTAGGCGCACGGAAAAGGGAAATCATCACTTCATCCAAAATCAAATCGCCATCGGCAATGTGTCCGTAGTGAATAGTATGCGAAGCTTGACGGGTCAAATCTTTCCCTTTAAAAACCCGATTGACAATACTGATGGCCGATGCGCCTGATAGACGAATAACGCCTATGGCTCCCAAGCCTTGTGGCGTAGCTAATGCAATAATAGTATCGTTGTGTATCACGTGCTTAGAGGTCTTACTTCTACCAAATCGCCCTCTTTATAAGTGGGGCATCCTTTGGCAATTTCCACAGCAGCAGTCAGATCGTCTGCCTCAATTATATAATAGCCGCCTATTCCTTCGTGTACATCGCGGATTGGTTGTACTATTTTATCTCCATTTATCATTTCAATGAGCCGGCCATCCATACCGATTCCTTTGCCGTCAACAAAAATACCTTTGCGGCTCAGCTCGTAGCCCCAAGCTACGTGCGCATCTACAATAGCTTTCATCTCTTGAGGAGAGCGCGGATATTTGGATAAGTCTTCGCGGATGAGAAATATGAACCGAGGCATAACTTAGTTTTAAGTGAAGCTAAGAAACGAAGAATGTTCCGTTCCTTCAAAACATTCTATCTTTCGTACTTATTCAAAAAGCTGCCTTTAATTTTATGAAGCATTTTTTTCTCGTTGTTGCAGTGTTGATGGCTCTACCATCTTTTTCGCAGATTTTACCTCGCTATGCCACCTCTGTTGAGCTATCGCAAATGCCCCAATATGTAGCGCCTCTAAGTACAGAAAATGACCGTTCAGCCTCTGACCTGTTCGATCCGCCAAATTCACCTGTGCGCACCATGGCAGAGTGGGAAGAGTCGCAAGGCTACCTGATTGCATGGACGAGTTATCCGGGCATTTTGCGTGAAATTGTACGATATGGAAAACAGGAATGTCGCATGTTTATCCTCACCAATAATGCAGCAGGTGTTATTAATGATTTACAAAGTAACGGAATAGATACGGGCGGGGTAACTTTTTTGAACCTTCCCTTCAACTCGGTATGGTGTCGAGATTATGGGCAGTGGTGTGCTTATACCAACGAGGTGGACTCACTGGTGTTTATTGATTGGATATATAACCGTAACCGACCAAAGGACGATACCGTACCTAATGGTCTTGCAAATTACTTGAATATACCCGTGTACCACACTACACAAGGCAACAATAAATTAGTAAATACCGGAGGGAATTTTATGTGTGATGGGCAGGGTACCGGCTTTGCCTCCAAACTTATTTTGACCGACAATTTACCGGCAGCTGGTTTCGGCTCTAACCATACCGAAGCAGAGGTAGATACGATTATGAAAAATTTTATGGGCATTGACCGCTACATCAAAATGGAAACATTGCCTTATGATGACATTCATCACATAGATATGCACATAAAGTTATTAGACGAGGAAACGCTAATGGTAGGGCAGTATCCGCAAGGAATAGCGGATGGTCCTCAGATTGAAGCTAACCTGCAATATGTACTAAGTAATTACCTCTCGGTGTTTGGCACTCCTTACAAGGTGGTGCGTATTCCCATGCCACCGGACAACGGGCAATACCCTCCTTCTGCTTTTGCAAACTATTATACCTACACCAATGCCTCCTTTATCAATAAAACGATTATTGTGCCTACGTACGGTATTCCGCAGGATACTACGGCACTTCGTATTTGGCGAGAATCTTGCCCAGGTTACAAAGTAGTGGGAATTAATTCGAGCGCGAGTATCCCATCACTCGGGGC
>CAZQYO010000275.1:0-4130 GCA_964597415.1 uncultured Chitinophaga sp. | reverse complement strand
TTGATTTACAACCCGACAAGAATTACAAACTGTCCGGTGCTCGCAAAGATTATTTCACCGCGTTCCGGAATTTTACCACCGCGGGAATTACTAAAAGCGATACGCTTAATTATGTGATGACGTTCCAGAAAATGGTAAAGAACAAAGCCTATACACTCAACAATATTTACTACGATTTCGATAAATCAGATTTGCGCGAAGATTCGAAACGGGTGCTCGATACGCTCTATACTATCTTGCAAGAAAATCCCGCTATTGTGATTGAGTTAAGCTCGCATACAGACTCCAAAGGTTCTGATAAATACAACATGGATTTGAGCCAGAAGCGGGCAGAGAGCTGTGTGAACTACCTGATCCATGAAAAAGGATTGCCGCAGGATCGGATAACCGCCAAGGGGTATGGCGAAAGTGTGCCGGTAGCTCCCAACCAAAACCCGGACGGCTCTGATAATGAAGAAGGCCGCGCCAAAAACCGCAGAACCGAGTTCAAGATTATTGGAGAGGTGAATAATTAACCCACTCCTTATACTTTCAACAAGTAGAATTATTGAATCAGAGATTTAGATCTCTACAGCCCGCAAACAGAAAGGTTGGCTTTCCACCATTTGCTTCGTGAGTTTGTAAAATGTAGATTTCAATTAGGCCCCTACCTGTACTACGGAAACCACATCCAAATTCAGCCATTTGATGTATAACCGCAGAGGAGCTAATGAAGTTCCTCATAGGCCGGAATTATCTCATCGCAACGACTCTCTTACATTTAACCACACCACCCATTACTATCTTACAGAAATAGACCCCTGCCGAAACTGTTTGTTGACTGTCGTTCCGTCCGTCCCAAGTTATTGTTGCCGTTTCAACATTCCTAATCCCTGAAAATAAATGGCGCACTAACCTGCCCTCCAAATCAAAGATCTGCACACTGATTGGATCGTGAAAATTTCCATCTATGTTGATGGAAACGAAGTCAGCAAAAGGGTTGGGCGTAATAAGGAAGTTCAGTTCATTTTCGGTGGGTTTCTCCATCGCAATGCCGGTAGGCGAGGTATGGCAATCAGCCGCGATATCGTCATCCGATAGATAAGCTGTTCGATGAATATCGTGACGAAACATGAGCCAATCGGGGCAATGGCCTTTCCCTGCTTTTATCATAAAGGCTTTGCCGGTATTGAGACTGTCCGGAGTATAAGTTCCATACCCGGCCACTACGAATACTTCTAAAGAATCGTCCTCATCAAAATCAGCAACAAGCGACCCGTGATCCACATCGAACCAATGAAAATTTTGCGGGAAAAATTGTTTTAAATCATATTGCCAAATCAAGCCTGAATACGGCTCAACCGCATAGAGTTTTCCCATATAATGACCGGAAACAAGGTCGAGTTTTCCATTTCCATTAATGTCAGAAATGGCACATCCACGGAAAGAAGACAAAGGGACCGAATAACTCCACTCCTGTCGGCCATTGCATCCATTTAACATTCCTATCCTTTCATCAAAAGTGATGGGGTCATTATTAGTGTAAACTATATCAAGAGTGTCGTCTCTATCAAGGTCGGCAATGGACAAAGCCCCAATAGCACTGGATGGAACGTATTGTATCCATTGCTGGCTACCGTCTTCTACATTAATGGCTCTAATAGCCCCGTTGTTGGCACCAATCACATATTCTAACTTTCCGTCTTTATCCACATCCGCCAAAGCCCCGCCATGATAGGCATTGAAAGTACTCGTAGTGTCAAACATATAATTGGTCCACAGAGTGTCTCCGGTAATAGCATCAAAAGCCCAGATGTAGTAGCCATCTACATTGAAATAATTTGCCACGATAAAATCTAACCGACCATCGCCATTCACATCCGCCAAAACCGGTTCGGTCTGTATCGTATTGCCGGTGGGGTCGGCCTGTATCACGTTTGCAGTGCTGCCATCTTCCGCATTTAATATTCTAACTTCTCCATTAAAGTTGCCAAACAATATTTCAGGTAAACTATCCCCGTCCACATCGCCAATGGTTGGAGGTGAATCTCCCCCTCCGGAAGGTACACTCCACTTCAATTTTCCGGAACAGCCATTGATACAAAACAGAGTGGGGTTACAGGATCCATTGATTACCACATCCAGCGTATCATCTCCATCGGTATCGTAAATAAGTGGAGCCACATCACCACATCCTCCGATGTTATAAATCCAGTTTACGGAGCCGTCTTCGGCATTGAGGCAATAGGCTTTCCCATCATTGGTATAGGTGGTAAAAACAATTTCTAACCTCCCGTCTTTGTCCAAGTCTGCTGCGGCTGCTGAGCCAAACGAAGGAGCACTCAGGTCATAACTCCACTCCACACTTGGCACTTGAGCCATAGACGGAAGTGCAGCCCATAAAAAGCACCCTATATAGAGAAATAAAGAGAAGTAGAGTTTGCCGGGCGATGATTTCCTTTCCATTTTTTTAGATTTTGGCCATCCATTACAATTCTGTGAGCTGCTCCTGTTGGTTCTGATTAGGAATATCCAGTCTCTTATAAAAATACTTCCTTTTTGCAGTCAAGCCCAAAGAGTAATTTAACTTTCGGCAGATGGCATAAACATTCTGTTTCGTGGAAGTAGGTCAGTTAATGCCATTCGACATTATGTTTTTACATCCCTGATATCATTCTCCGCATTACTGTTGCAAGTGGTTCGCTGCGAGTAGCGTTTGAGGGAATGTGATCTACCTAATTATTCTGCATGGATTGGTCGAGTTGGATGAATGGAAATTTCCCCATGACATATTCTTAGGTCGTCACAAATTCCCGCAGAACCGGAGTACCTGTCTGATACAAAATTTACTTTTTCAACCATTAGCTGCACAGAATTTTTGTTGGCGAAAACACTCTGCAACGGCTTTAGCGAAACATCATGAATGGCAAAATACTCTCTGCCTAAGTTGGCATCTGCGTCATTCATCAAGTTAGCTAATACAATGTTGCCGGTATAAACACCTCGGTCATTGGTAAAGAGGGAGCATTAGTTTTGGCCTCTCGGGATAATGGCCACCTCTTCATCTAACTTACCATTGCGAAACATCCGCAGGTAGTGTTTTTTGTTGTTTATTTCATCGCTGGTCACTCGATAGTTATAGGTGTATTGCCCTTCGCGCTGCATCTCATTATTGACATACACAATCTTCATGTGGTTGTCTTCATCATACAAGGCAATCATCACTTTTGCGGAACCGACAATATTATAACTCAAGCTCCCGGTATAAGTGGTTCGTATAGTCATAACCGGCTGCGATGGCGTTGACTCATCTAAAGTGTATTTGTAAATGCTCGCCAAAGGCAAGCCTTTTACTTTAGCTATAAATCTTCTCAGTGCAAAGGTTTGAGCAGTGTCTGCATCCCATATACTTGATAAATCATAGTTATCGGTGAGGCACCACACCGCAGTCTGAGCAGCATTGCTTTGATACTTCTTCCGGTCAATCAACTCCGCCAAGCTGAGCAGGTTACCCGAAAATCTTTTTCCTATACGATAATTCAGCACATCCGAAGGCGCACCATGATTCGCTTGGGTGCACATGGCGTAAATCCGATACTTCTTTTTTTGCTTAGGAGCCAAACGCACTATCAGGGTTTGCGTTACCATCATAGTTTGAACGGATGAGTCGTCCGGCACTAACCGGTAGCCGTAATCTAAGTTCAGTTGTAAAGCCTCGGCAGATACGCTGTAAATTTCTATGGCCATGCAAGCACCTACATGCGATGAAAGGTATTGACCCGATGTATCGGGTGTAGCGCCATGTAGTTTTACAGAGACTAATTTCTTTTGAATGGCATCTGATAGATTATAAACTGCTTCGGTAGCGCGTATCCGGTTTGCCAAAAATAGAATGGCGGTAATTGCAAGTAACTTTTTCATAGACGGTGGCTTTTGTTGGATGGGATGCAGCTAAAGAGATAAGTCCATAAATCGAAGGAACTATTTTGTAACGAAAGGGCTTGTTCAATTATTATATTGCGCAAAAATTTTGGGAGGCATGTTCGTGATAGGAATTACCGGAGGTTCAGGATCGGGAAAAACAACCGTGGTAAAAAGAGTGCTGACTTATCTACCTCCCAAGGGAGTCGCGGTGCTTTACATGGATTCCT
>CAZQYO010000274.1:0-4132 GCA_964597415.1 uncultured Chitinophaga sp. | reverse complement strand
CTGCGGTTCGATTTTTCCCATTTTGCCAAGATGACCGAAGAGGAAATTGCGCATGTGGAACGGATAGTGAATGACAAAATAATGGAAAATGTGGCATTGGATGAAAGGCGTAACGTGCCTATTGCCGATGCAGAGAAGCTTGGTGCTACCATGCTGTTTGGCGAGAAATACGGAGAGTTTGTGCGGGTAATCACATTCGATGAAAAATTCAGTCGCGAACTATGTGGAGGTTGTCATGTACAATCTACGGGTGAGATTGGCTTATTCAAGATTATTTCAGAAAGTTCTACTGCTGCCGGTGTGCGGAGGATAGAAGCGGTAACCGGCCGAAAGGCGATAGAATTCGTCAACGCGAAACTGAAAGAATTAGATGCTATTGCTACCAGTTTTAAAGGAGCTAAGAATATTTTGCAGAGCGTAGAGAGCCTGAAAGAGCAGGCCGATAAACAGGCGAAAGAAATTGAACAGTTGCAGGATAAATGGATAAGCGGTTTAGTGAAGCAATACAAAACTGCTCTCGCGAATAGTGGAGGAGTAAGTTTTTTGGCAGATAGAGATGTGGATGTAAACTCAGCGGATGCAATGCGCAAGTTGGGGATTACATTAGCTAATGAAGTGAAAGAAAACTTTGTCATCTTGCTTTCCACCAATGTCAATGGCAAACAAATAGTTCACTTACGAGTTGCCCCGTCATTGGGGATAAACGGAAATCAACTGTTGAAAGAACTTTCAAGCACTATAAAAGGCGGTGGGCCTGCTGATTTTGTACAAGCCGGTGCGACTTCGGTGAATGAAGTAGATGACCTGATTGAAAAACTAAAGGAGAGATTTAACTGAGTTGCCTCTGTGAAAAGTACTGATAATTATTCTTAGAGAAAAAATAAAGAGCAGGATATCCGAAAAGAGTTTATTGGTAGAAGAAATAGGAGATTATATGGCGACATTTGAGCATACTGTATCTGATTTTCTTCATCAAATGTTTGGTGAGAGACAAGGTTATATAGTTGTGGTAATCGTTTTTTTTTCAGAAAACGGAATTTGAAAATATGGCAGAAAAGAAAGGATAAATGAGCGAAAGTAAATACGATAAATACGAAGTAATAGTGGGGCTGGAGGTGCACGCGCAGCTCTCCACGCTCAGTAAAATGTATTCGGGCGATTCAGCAGAATATGGCGGTTCACCCAATACGCATGTCAGTGTTGTTTCGCTGGGTCATCCGGGAACATTGCCGGTGGTAAATGAAGTAGCTATAGAGTATGCTGTAAAAATAGGACTGGCTACTCATAGCGAAATTAGGTATGAGAATCAGTTTGCCCGTAAAAATTATTTCTATGCTGACCTTCCGAAGGGCTACCAAATTACTCAGGACAAAACCCCTATTTGCACCAACGGCTGCATTGAATTTGAGATGGAAGGTGAAAAGAAAAGCGTTCGCCTTACCCGCATCCATATAGAAGAAGATGCCGGAAAATCTATTCACGATATTGACCCTTACTTTACGCTCGTGGATCTGAATCGTGCCGGTGTTCCTTTAATTGAGATTGTTTCTGAACCCGACCTGAGAAGTGGAGATGAAGCGATGGCTTACCTGAATGAAATCCGCAAATTAGTTCGATACCTCGGTATTTGTGATGGAAACATGGAAGAGGGAAGCATGCGCTGCGATGCAAACGTATCGGTGCGACTAAAAGGCTCTACTTCTTTTAATCCGCGAAGTGAGGTAAAGAACATGAACAGTATGCGCAACGTGAAACGCGCCATTGAATACGAATTTATCCGGCAGGTAGATGCTATGGAAGCAGGAGAGAAGCTGGCACAAGAAACTCGCGGTTTTGATGCGGTAAAGGGGAATACTCTTTCTCAAAGAAGCAAGGAACATGCGCATGATTACCGTTACTTTCCGGAGCCTGATTTGCCACCGGTGTTAATTACCGATGAATATATTAGAGCGGTGAAGGGGAACATGCCCAAACTTTCGGCTGAGTTGAAAGAAGAATACCTGCAACAGCTTGGGTTGCCGGAATATGATGCCCGTTTATTGAGTGATGATAAATGTACTTCTGAATATTTTAATCAACTGATTGAGCATACCACTAATTATAAGGCTGCTTCAAACTGGATGCTCGGCCCAATTAGAAGCTATCTGAATGAAAATGGTTTTGAAATCCAAAAGTTCAACATTGCTCCCGTAAAAATTGCTGCTCTGATCGCACTGATTGATGAAGGGAAAACCAATTTCTCGGTGGCTTCTGCCAAAATTTTCCCTGCTTTGTTAGAACAGACAGATAAAGAGCCTTTGCAAATTGCACAGGAATTGAATCTCCTTCAAAGCAGTGATGAAGGGATGATAGCCGGGTTAGTAGAGCAGGCACTTGCTAAATTCCCCGAAAAAGTAACCGAATATCGAGCCGGTAAGAAAGGTTTGTTAGGTTTATTCGTTGGAGAGGTAATGAAATTATCAAAGGGAAAAGCCGACCCGAAATTGACAAACAAACTTTTACTCGAAAAATTAGAATCTTAAAAATCCAATTAATTTCAACACATGAGAAAAACATTTGCCTTCCTATTTTTTGCCGCTACTATTTTTTCATCCTGCCATTTGAATGGGAAGGGAGATAAATATGAGATACAGGGAACCGTTAAAAATTATCCTGCCAAATCAGTTTTATTAGAGAAATTAGGTCTTCAGCAAATTACTGTTGTGGACTCTGCCAATGTAGATGACAAAGGTAATTTCAGCATGACCGGAGTTGCCGAAACCGGTTTTTACCGTGTCAAATTAGATGATAAAACCTTTTGGCTGATTTTGCTTGAGCCGGATAAATACAAAATAAATATTGACCTATCCCAAAGAGAAGATGCTTTTAAAATAGAGGGATCTGCTGCGGATGAGGAGTTCCAGAAAGCAATGAAAAGTTTGAACGAAATTCAGAAAGAAGTGCAATCTGCGCGCTATGCTTACCTGATGGGGCAACAGATGCAAATACCACAAGACTCATTAGCCATTGCGGCTACACAATTACAATCGGCTGCTGAAAAATTAGAGAAGATATGTCTCGAAGGTGCAAAAACGGCTAAAAATCCTTTGGTAGCTTTATTCTTTGTGACCAACACTCCATTGCAGAACTATACAAAGGAAAACCTTGCCGTGCTTGAGAGAATGGAGAAGGAAATTCCTAACTCATCTTATACCAAAGAATTTAGGACTATCTACAACCAATACGAAGCGCAGCAAAAGGCCGGGCAACAAAGTGAAGCAGCGGGTGGTGGAGCAGTAGAGATTGGTAAGCCCGCTCCGGAGATAGACCTAAAAACTCCTGATGGCAATAGTATTAAACTTTCTTCCTTGAAAGGCAAAGTAGTACTTCTCGATTTTTGGGCATCATGGTGCGGTCCTTGCCGCATGGAAATGCCCAATGTGGTGGCTGCTTATAAAAAGTATAAGGATAGAGGCTTTACCATTTATAGCGTATCACTCGATAAAGATATGAATGCTTGGAAAAACGGTATTAAGCAATTGGGTATGACTTGGGAAAATCAAGTCAGTGACCTCAAGTTTTGGCAATGCGAAGCCGCTGTGCGTTATGGCGTAAACGGCATTCCTGCTGCTTTTCTGATCAATAAAGAAGGGGTGATAGTAGCCAGCAATCTTCGCGGTCAGGCACTGGATCAGAAATTAGCGGAATTGCTTCCGTAATCCTATATTTAATTCGTGAAATCTGTTTGCCGCAGCTTATCTTTTTTGATGCTGGCACTTGCGAGTGTACCTCTCTACGCCCAATATGAAGGCTCGGTAGCCGATACGCTTTCCTTTGAGGGTTTCAAAGAACCTAAAAAGCTCCCGTATAAACAGAACGTGATTAAAGCAAGCCCTGTTCCTTTCTTTATCGGGCAAATTCCTTATTGCGGGGAAATACGTATTACCTATGAGCGGATGTTAGCCGGTAACCATTCTTTGTTGCTGGGAGGTTCCTATAATTATCCGAATATTTTTCTGTTAGTAATGAGTGCTGTTACCGACACTTCTCAGGGTTTCAAAGACTACAGTTTGCGAGGAGGGCGGGTTATGTTTGGCTATCGCTTTTATCCCATTAAAAGACAATCGGCCCCTAAAGGGTTATTCTTTGGTCC
>CAZQYO010000273.1:0-4150 GCA_964597415.1 uncultured Chitinophaga sp. | reverse complement strand
CCATATTTGCCTCAGTAACTATTCCCAAATCTCCCTATTATTTATTTGCAGATGAAACACCGGCAAAGGTGATTCATGTGTCGGCTATGCAATTTGCTTTCATTATGTCGGAGAATGCGATTGACCCCAATCGCCCTTCCGGCCAAGCGATAGAAATTCCGGCCAATGAATTGGTAGAGTTCAGAGTAACCAGTTTAGATGTAAATCACGGTTTCGCCATCTATAATCCGGAAGAAAGATTGATTACACAAACTCAGGCGATGCCCGGTTATGTGAATCGCCTCCGCTATAAATTTAGTGAGCCTGGCACCTACAAAATCTTCTGTTTAGAATATTGCGGAATGGCACATCAGGGTATGAGATCATCTTTCATTGTAAAATAGACCACTCAAAAAAATAAGAAATTATGGACTCAATAAAATCAAAAAAAATTACCGCAGTTTGGATTATAACGATACTTACATTGTTTGTGGTAAGCATTGTGTTGGGCATACTCATGCGGCTTAATCAGGGAGGAGTAATAGAACAATCTCCTGTTACTTTTTACGTAAACATGACTACTCACGGTCTCACTATGATCGGCATTTGGTTTGTAGCCGGCATGGTAGCCGTCAATTTTTTAATGCAGCGGTATGTAAAAACAAGTTATGGGGTGAATGTACTGGCACTGGTGTTTACAGTGGTTGGGGTATTGATGCTCTGGACCTCTACCTTTATTGGTAAGTTCCATGCCGGGTGGACTTTTCTTTATCCATTGCCTTTTAAAGTGATGTGGGCAAAATGGGCCACCCCTGTATTTTATTTGGCACTAACTGTTTTAGTAGTAGGGTGGTTAATTTGGTGTCTGAGTTTGATTGCCCAAATACTCAAGAAATATTCTATTTCACAGACATTTGCTTGGCAGCATTTTAAAAAGAATCCGGAAGTAGAAACGCCTCCTTTTATACTTATCAGCATGATTACGCTCGTAGGTATTACCACTTGCCTGATTGCGGCTGCTGTGTTAGTGGCACTTACGGCTGCTGAGTATTTTTCAAATGGGGCTTTTGTGAATGATGCCTTGTTGATAAAGAATCTCACTTACTTTTTCGGCCATACTATTGCCAATGAGATGCTTTATTTAGGATTGGCTGTTATCTATGAACTGTTTTCTGAAATTAGCGGAAGACCAAAATGGAAAACGACCTGGTATGTGGCACTGGCATGGAACTTTACTCTGGTATTTATTCTCACCGCTTTCTTCCATCACTTGTACATGGATTTTGTACAACCGGAAGGATTGCAAATTGTTGGTCAGTTGGCTTCTTATTTCGCCAGTTTGCCGGCAGCCGGGGTGACGGTGTTCAGTATTTTTATAGCTGTCTATCGTACTAAGATAAATTGGTCTTTACCTAATTTGCTATTCTTTATCGGTACTGCCGGATGGGTGATAGGAGGTTTGGGGGCAGTGATTGATGCGACTATCAGCAATAATGTGGTGTTGCATAACACCTTGTGGGTACCGGCTCACTTTCATACTTACAATGCTATGGGAAATGTATTGTTTAGCCTTGGTTTTTTCTATTGGTTCTCCACCTTGGGAGCCGAAAAAATAAACTATGGAAAATTTGCGAAACTTACCATGACCTTGCTTCTTATAGGTGGGATTGGATTTTTGTTAGCGTTTTATATTGCCGGTGCGGACTCTATTCCTCGCAGATACAGTAACTATCCGCCAGAACTTTCAGTAGGAAAGGCTTTGGCTACCATGGGAGCCGCTTTTGCTACTATTTACCTCATTGCAATTCTGATCTTCTTCTTTAATATTTCTAAAGGATGCTTAAGAATACTCTCCTCGCCATCCTCTTAGCAGGAGGGTGTTTTATGGCAAGCGGACAGTCATCTTCAGCAGAAGTAGGGGAGGAGGTTAATATCTATCAGAAGTTATATGATGCGCCATTAGTAACATCACAGAAGCAAATCACTTCTTTTGATACGCTGTTGAATGAAAAGCCTCTGCTGATTGGACTTATCTTTACCCGATGTTCGGGGGTGTGCAATCCGTTTTTAATCCAGCTAAAAGAGAATTTGCAATTTACGTCTAACAATAATTCTGTGAATGTGGTAGTGATAAGTTTCGATCCTCGTGACAGTATAGCGGATATGAAGTCATTAGCCCAAAGGTTAGGTTTAGAAAATAATACACAGTGGACTTTTGCGGTAACAGATAGTATCAAGCCACTTATTCAGTCTATTGGGTTTTCTCCGGTATGGGACAGTGTGAAGCAGCAATATGATCATGATGCTCTTTTGGTGGGGGTAAATAAAGAAGGCTACATTACAAAAAAACTGATAGGAATCAGATCGGCTAATGATTTGAGTTTATTAATCGGTAGCGTCCATAATATTTTTTCCCCTACCTACCGCTTGCCGAGTAAAAATGCCCTGTTTTCTTGTTTTAATTACGACCCAACCACCGGTAAAAATACACCCGGTTTGGGTTTGCTTTTTATAGCGCTTCCTGCCATAGTCACGGTAATGCTGCTTATTCTACTCAGTTACTTTAATTCTCCTAAAGTGGAGTGATGCTAACATTCCCATTCGGCTAATTTTTCGATATGGGTGATGATTGATTACGCTAACGACAAAGAAAATCCTATGTAGTCGTTAATGATTATTCGTATTGGTGTGCACAGTATTATTTGTTACGATAGCTTTCCTCCCGCTTTGCTGCATTTTCTCAATAAAATGAACAGGAATTTGAGCTTGAGATGCTTTCTTCATGGCATACATTTGTGTTCATTAAATTAGAGTTTACCTTAGACAGATAAAATCGTCTTTTCAATAATGGCAACTAAGAATACTAACCACACTGTAAAAGATAAGTTTGCGTTTCAGCCGCCCTCCAAGGTATTTATCCGCACGCTGATGGCTCCTTTCAAGTTTTACTTTGCTCCTCAGTTCTATGGGCTTGATAAATTAGATGTTTCTAAACCGGCTATGTATGTGACCAATCACAATGTGCTGGGAGTACTGGATGGTTATCCATTTGCCTCTGAATTGTTTTTGCAGAAGGGTATTATACTTCGCGCTTTGGCAGATAGCAATCACTTTCGCATTCCCGTTTGGAGAGAGTTAGTAAAAGATAGACTTGGCGTGGTGGAAGCATCCCGTGCAAACTGCAAGGCACTCATGCAACGGGGGGATAGTATAGTCGTATATCCCGGTGGTACACGTGAAATTTGCCGCAAGAAAGGAGAGAAGTATATTCTGAAATGGAAAGATAGGAAGGGTTTTGTGCGTATGGCGGTGGAGAATGGTTACGATATTATACCTGTAGCGGCATTAGGGGCTGAAGAGGCATTTACAATTGTGCAGGATGCCGAAGATTTTCTAAAAACTCCTTTTGGAAAATTTTTGACTTTTATCGGTGTGTCGAAGAGTGTTTTTAAAGATGGAGAACTTATTCCTCCGGTGGTTAAGGGAGTAGGCGAAACTATTTTTCCGCGCCCGGTCAAGCTATATTTTAATTTCGGCAAACGCATTTCTACAAAGCGATACAAAAAGAAATTTGACGATGATGCTACCTTAGAAATGATTAAGGAAAAGGTGGAAAAGGCCTTGCTTGCGGAGATCAATCGGTTGGATTTAATTCGGAGCAAAGACCGAGACCGCAGCAAATGGCGGAGACTGTTTAATATGAAAAAACCGAAAGTCAAAAGCCTAACGATAACGAGCAAAAAATAGTAGCTCTTAGAAAGAAGTCAGAACCGCACATAGTTGAAGCAAACTTTTTAATGTCAGAGGCCGGTATCTGAATTTATAACTAATTCTATTCAACTGTTTGAGTTTTGTTTAAGCTATCCGTTCTTTCTTGCTTTGGAATGAGTACAGATTTTTTAAAAATCATTCAAAATTTCATCTCGGAGTTAGTAGTGCAGATTGAAGTTTACTTCCCGATGCGCACAGCTTTTTTAGTATTTTCGTTCCGGACGTCTAAGTATTGCGGGATAGGTAGTTTATTTTTTTTCTACGCTGTCCCGCTTTTATGTACCTGAATAAAAAGTAGTCCCAAGAAATGTAATTGGCTTCTCCCTCCTTTTATTAATACCCTAAGAGGAGCACTTTTTATTCGTTCCAAATTTTTACTGCTAACGCTGCATCTGAAGTA
>CAZQYO010000272.1:0-4183 GCA_964597415.1 uncultured Chitinophaga sp. | reverse complement strand
CCTCCTTACCGGAAATAAAAATAAGTGTGGAGGAAGAAGTGCGCTTGCGCAAATCATTGGGAAAAAGCTATGCCGACCTGTTGAAAGCCATCCGAAATATTCCGGTGCAGGTGCCCGATGCGGTGGTGTATGCCAAAGACCATGAGGAAGTAATAGCCATTTTAAAAGTGTGCTCCGATTATAATATTCAGGTCACACCTTTTGGCGGAGGGAGCAATGTAGTGGGTTCCTTTTCAATGAAATCCTATCTCTCCCCGCGAGTGGTTTTAGACCTGAGCGAAATGAAGCATTTGGTCAGCTTGGATGAGAGCAATCACACAGCCGTATTTCAAGGCGGTATTTACGGCCCCGAAATAGAAGCTATACTTCGGGCAAAAGGATTTACGATGGGGCATTTCCCTCAGTCGTTTGAATACTCTACACTAGGCGGTTGGATAGTGACCCGCTCGGCAGGGCAGGAGTCGTCAGCGTATGGAAGAATAGAAGACATCGCTATTTCTCTAAAAATAGCCACCCCCTGCGGCACTATCACTACCAGCGGTTTTGAAGGCGATGCAGAAGGCGTAAACATTAAGGCTTTATTTTTTGGAAGCGAGGGAATGATGGGCGTAGTCACTGAGGCGAAGATGCGTATTCATCGCCTGCCCGATACTAAAAAATGGCTGATTGCAGTATTTCCTTCGTTTGAAAAAGGAACAGAGGCCATCAAGTGCTTGATACAAAAAGATATTTTCCCTTCAGTAGTTCGTTACTCTGACGAAAATGAAACTTTCTTTCTCTCTAAACTGTCGCACGAAAAGCCATCGTTCATTTCTTCCATCAAATCGACTGTTTCAAAGTGGGTGTTAAAGTGGAAGGGAATAGCGCAACCTAATTTGCTGATGATACGGATGGATGGGGAAGAGGCGGAGGCGGAGATGAAGCGCGAAATTGCGGCAGAAATTTTTCGTCAGCAGAAGGGATTTTCCATTGGGGAAAGTCTCGGTAAAAAATGGGAAACCTCTCGCTTTGGTCTGCCATACTTGCGCGATGATTTGATGGAACGCGGCATCTTTGTAGATACGATGGAAACAGTATTGCCCTGGAATGAAATCAATCCGTTCAAACAGCATTTACTGAGCGAATTGCAAAAGCTAAAAGCATTTGGCTACGAGAAAGGAATATTACTGGCGCATTTATCGCACGTGTACACGGCTTCTTCGAGCATCTACTTTACCGTGATTACCGAACAGGATAAAGACGACCCTTACGCTCAGTGGCAAGAGATTAAAAAATTAGTCACCGATACTATTGTGAAAGCCGGAGGTGCGGTGTCGCATCATCACAGCATTGGCCGCGATCATCAGCATTGGTATGTGCAAAAGACAGATGCGCTCACACAGGAGATTCTCCGAAATGTAAAGCGCACCATTGATCCCAATAATATTATGAATCCCGGAAAGTTGTTCGATGAATAGAGAATCGGCTCATAAAAGAATTTTGACAGAAGACTTTGACCTGTGCATCATAGGCGGAGGAATTACAGGGGCAGGTATTTTAGCCAATGCCGTGCAAGGTGGCCGAAAAGCCATTCTCATTGATAAAAATGACTTTGCATCGGGCACCAGCAGTCGTTCCTCTAAAATGATTCACGGGGGCTTACGCTATCTCAAAATGTTTCAGTTTGGCTTGGTGAGTGAAGCCTTGCACGAAAGAGAACATCTCTTGCACAAGTATCCTGAATTAGTAAAGCCGCTACCATTTATCATGCCATCGTATCACTCCTTTCTCGACTTGAATTTGAAAGCATTTGTGATACGGTTCTATGGGAGCCTCGCGGGTAAATCCTCTTTAAAAAAATCGCAGAAGTTGTCTAAGAGCGAGGTGCTCAAATGCCTGCCGGGGTTTAAAGAGAAGAACCATAAAGGAGGAGTGTTGTATTGGGATGGATGGACCAACGATGCTTTACTGCCTATAGAGGTGCTTAAAGAAGCCGCGCTAAATAATGCGGTGGTGCTAAACTACTGCGAAGCGAAGCAGTTTGAAAAGGCAGGAGATCGTTTGGAAGGATTAAAATGTTTGGATAGAATAAGTGGCGATGAAGTAACGATTCGTGCAAAAATTTTTATTAATGCCAGCGGTGTGTGGACGGATAATGTGTTGAAATTAGAATCAGGAAAGGATACGCAAGTGATGAAGCCCAGCAAAGGAGTACACGTGGTGGTGCGCAATCAGCGAATTGCTTCGGACTATGTGGCGATTGTTCCATCCGATACTGCGGATAAAAGATACTTGTATAGTTTTCCCTGGGAACACAACCTCACTGTGTTGGGAACCACCGATACCGAATACACCGGCAGTGCTGATAAGGTAGAAGCAACGCAGTCGGATATTGATTATGTGCTCAACACCTTCAACAAAAGTTTTCCGCATAGCCACTTAACTAATGAAGACATTGTATCGGTGTATGCCGGTTTGCGCCCCATGCTCAACGAAGAAAATGACAAAGGCAGCTATAGCCGCTCTCGCGAATACCGCATTTGGTGGAGCGGAAATAATTTTTTGAATATAGCGGGAGGCAAACTTACTTCCTTCCTTTCGATGGGAGAGCATTGTTTAAAAATGGCAGACGAAAAACTGCCGGAGAAAAGCGCTCTAAACCCAAATAGCGGGAATGCGGCACCTTCCATGCAAACTATTCTCAACGAGATTCTGAAAGAAGAGAATAGTTTTTCAAAACCACTTATCAGCGGATATAAAACTACAGTAGCGGAAGTGGTGTATCATACCCGCTATCTGTTTGCTCAACACGTAGAAGATATATTAACCCGAAGAACTGCACTCACTTATGCCATGAAGAATTTTGAGCCGGAGGCGATAAGAGCCACCGCAGCTATTATGGCAAAAGAGTTGAAGAAAGAGGAACAATGGATAACCACACAGGTAAATGAATACCACGAACATTGGAAAGAATATCACCCCGATTTTCTGAACGCTTAAATATCCTTTATGCGCCACATCGCTTTTATTCTTCACGGAAAGATTAAACACAAAGAGCCTTTAATTGACACCCTGAAATCAACATTCGGGGATTCTGCATCAGTAAATACCTATGTGACAGAGCGCGTGGGACACTCTGCGGAGTTAGCTGAATTAGCGGTGAAAGAAGGGAACACCCATATCATTTGTGTGGGAGGAGACGGCAGCCTGAACGAGGTAGCAAATGGTTTAATGAAAGCAAAAACTTCTTGCACTGCGGAGGTTTGGAGAAATATCCATTTGGGCGTGTTGCCAATGGGTACCGGAAATGATTTTGTGAAAACGTTGAGAGTTCCGACCGATATTGTAGGATTGAAACAAGCTATCGAAAGGGATAGTTTCAAAACGATTGACCTCGGCTTAGTAGAGTACCAGTCTAAACATGGGGGAAAGCAGAGTCGGTATTTTATCAATATTACAGATGTGGGAATGGGTGGAGTGGTAGCCGAAAAATTGAGTCGCTATTCTAAATGGATGGGAGCTATGCTCACCTACCAACGCGCCATATTAAGCACTCTTCTTACTTACAAAAATCAACCTGTAAGCGCAGTGGCCGATGGCTTTACCTACGAAGGCAGTGTTATGAATTTTATAATAGCCAACGGAAAGTATTTTGGAAGCGGTTTGGGAATAGCCCCCGATGCCGACCCGGAAAGCGGGAAATTTTCGGTAGTTATTTTGGGTGAAATTTCTCTTTTCGATTACCTCAAAAATTTGGGAGAGGTAAAAAAGTGCCGGAAGATAACTCACCCTGATTTGTTATATAGATCGGCAAAGCAAGTAGTTGTTACTTCTACTGCTGCCCCGCTACCGATTGATATGGATGGCGAGTTTATCGGGTATTCACCCATGAAAGTCGAAGTGGTCCCTTCTGTGCTTAAGTTTATCTGCGACTAAAAAAATAAGTCCTCCCGCAGAAGCGAAAGGACTTTTAACCCCAAAAACCAAAATATTGAAAAACTAACCCTCTACTACTACTACTACTTAATATAAATGTGCTTGCCGCTTTTGTCAAGATAATATTTACCGCCACGCTCACCGGTATAAACGGTTTCTCCGTGAGGCCCTTTCTTATCCCGATCTATTTTATCACCGGTCTTGGTTCTGGCATCAGCCGGCTTTTTCTCGGTTCTTTTGATAGTCGTTTGCTTCGTCTCTGTTTTTG